>JBITAD010000523.1:2780-7931 GCA_044439945.1 Blastopirellula sp. JB062 | reverse complement strand
CTGTGCGGCTTGCTGTTGCCGCAAAAAAAAAGTTTAGAATAAGCCTTGTTAAAGTGTGAGAATATGCGTATTGTTTGTTTGTGTGTTTGGCGGGTCTATTGAGGGGAGGTCGGCGCGGTTCGGGTTGCGTGAATAGGTGTGCCCTGAAAGGGGCGAGCGTTCATCCTGGCTGTTTGGTCAGTCAGCGGCAAAAACAGGTTAAAGCGTTTGCCTGGCAGTATTTGTGGAGGCGGGGGACCGCAGGACAGGATTTGCGCGTGCGTCGGTAGTCCCGCGGTCCCGCGTTTCGAGGTTGTTCTCCGCAGGGGCGGCGGGTCGGTGCGGGTGCGTTATGCCAATGAAAGAAGTAGCCGAGCCGCCGGCGATTTGGATCAAGTCAAGGCGCGTCGCTAGGCGAGACTCGCCAAGACGTAAGGGCCTTTGGGGATGACGGCGATCGACGCATCGTCGCCATGTTCGGAGAGGGCGCGATCGAGCGCCGCTTCGACGCTTGGCGCCGGATCGACGAAGAGTTGGCGAAGTCGCTCGGCCGGGATGCCGTCGGAGACCATGACGATTTTCGCTTGCCGCGCCGCTTTGGCCAACTCTTCGAGTTGCCACTGGTCCATCACGAAAAAGTCGGGATCAAGAATTGCCGTCATGAAGGTATCGAGGTTATCAAACTGGCGAAACAGCGACGTAAACGGCTCGCTGCCGACGCCTTCGGTCAGGCTTGCCGCGACGATAATCGTGCCGCCGCGTTTGACCACTTTAGCGGCGGCGACCATCGCTTTGACCGATTGATAAAAAGTCGTATCGAGCGGATATCCGGCGCTGCTGGTCACGACGATATCGGCCGGCTGATCAAGCGTATCGACGACGACTTCGCGGACGAATTCGACCCCTTGTTCAAAGGCGGCGATCATGTCGCCGGCGACGAATTTGAGCGGGCGGCGTAACGCATCGATCACCACGTTGATAATAAAGTCGCAGCCGGCCGTTTGCGCAATGGCCGTATTTTCAACATGGACCGGGTTGTCGACCAGGCAGCCCATTGTGGCGTTTTCGTGCTCCAAAAAGCGAGGCGAATGCCACGCGCGGATCGTGTCGACATGGGCGATGCCAGGGCAGATCAGTTTGCGACCGCCGGAGAAACCGGCCATGAAATGGGGTTCGATCAAGCCGACGGTGATTTTTAAGTCGGCTTCGACATAGCGGCGGTCGATCCAAATTGGCACGCCGTGCGGGCTTTCGCCCAGGTAGATATGTTCGTCTCGGCGTTCGCCGTAATGATTTTCGATTCGATAGTTGTCGACGACGTATTGGCCGACCATTTCGACCAACTCGTCGCCATGATTAGGGCGATGCAGGCCGGTCGCGTTCAAGATGACGATTTGGTCGCGGGGAATGCCTGACGCTTCCAGGATTTCGAGCGCCGGTCGCAAGATGAGTTCGTTCGGAACCGGTCGGGTGATGTCGCAAATGACGATGCAGGCATTTTTTTTGCCTTGGGCCAGTTCGGCCAAAGGAGCGGTCCCATTCGGACGGTTTAAAACTTCCCGCAGCGAAGCGATCGGGTCTGCCAGCGGCGGCGCTTCTTTGTAGGCGAGCGTGCGGACGTTGCCGTTGTCGGGGATCTCGGCCTCGAGGCCGCTGCGACCATATTCAAGCTTGACCTTCATGCAAGACTCGCTCGCTACGTAACAATTAATGGGAGAGAAACGACATGAAATTTACCACATTTCGCCAGCGCACAAAAAAAGCCCAGACGACTTGGTCCAGGCTTTTTGTAAGATGCAAGCGACGAAGGAAGCTGTTAGCTTTCTTCTTCCTTCTTGGTCTTCTTCTTTTTCTTCATCGAGATTTTGATCACGCGCGTTTTCGGAATTCCGATCGGCGAATCGGTCTCGGGGTTGAATTTGCCTTGCTCACGCAATTTTTCGAGGCGTTCGACCCGGGTCAAAACGCTGCGAGACGAAATGCCGCCTCGCTTGACTTTCAAGCTTTTGTCGATGGTCACGGTTCTCTTCTCCGATATGGGGAAACGGCCCGAGTCATCTTAGGAGCCGTCAATAGGTCGCATGGAAACTTCTCAGTTTATCGAAATCGCCCGCCGTAGCAAGGGGCGAATCGGCCCGAGGTGCTATCGCGTGTCGATCTCTTGGATACCCATGATCATGGTCAGAAAATCACGCATCGTTTGCGGGCGCTGTTTCGGATCGACCTGCAAGCAGCTATGAATCGCCTTCGCCAAGCGGGGGTCGATAAAGGGGCGCACCTTCGTAATGTCTTTGGGCGGGGTCGTATCGTGCTGTAGGGCATCTTTGCCGGTGCCGGTTTGCGCAGGCCAGGGAAGCTCGTAACTGCATAAGCGATAGGCGGTTACGCCGAACGCAAAAATGTCGGATCGCTGGTCGGTCGGCCGGCGACGGACGATCTCGGGCGACATATAGTTGGGCGTGCCGGTTCGGTTGCCGGCGGTCACAAACTCGGGCTTGGCCGGCAAGCTTAGGCCGAAATCGATCAGTTTGACCGATTTTCCGTCGCGGGCGACGATAAAATTGCGCGAGCAAATATCGCGGTGGATATAGCCTTGTTCGTGAACGTAGGCCAGCGCTTCGGCCATTTGTCGCAACAGGTTGAGCTGCTGCCCTTCCAGGTGCGGGTCGTGGTCGTTGCACATCGCTTGCAGGCCGCGGCCGTCGACCATTTCCATCAAAACGTACTGTTGGCCGCTAAAAAGGAGGCCATGTTCGTACGCTTCGGCGACGTTCGGATGTTTCATGCTGCAGGCAATTTCGCCTTCGCAGGGGCGTTTGAGCCCTTGAAAGCGCGAGTCGAAAAACTCCTGCTTCTCTTTATCGAGAATTTTTAAGCCGTAAACGCGGCCGGTCGCGTGCTCGCGCACGACCATAAATTCGCTCATCGTGCCGGTAATCGACTCGCGAATTCGCTCAAATCGAGACGGAATATCGAGACGATTCGACTTGAAGAGCGCCGCCAACTTGTCGAGTAGCTTCATCGGGGCCATTGCCTAAGAGCGGCGAAAAGGTGTCGCAGCGCCCGGATTGATGCGACCGCTGGCAGGGTCGCCGTGCGCCAATTTTCTGTTCCAACTACCACTTTAAGTAGGGAGAGACGCCAGGGCAAGATTCGTGCGATTTTACGGTGCGGCGAGTCGTTCGGCCGCTTCGTCTTGCAGGGCGTCGTCGGGCGCCAAAAAACGGCAAGCTTCCCAGTGGGCGATTGCCTCGGCGCCGCGTCCCATTTGATCTAATAGTCGGGCAAGATGGTATTGCGCATCAAAATAATCGGGGTAAATTGCGATCGCCGCCTGAAATTGGGTGAGCGCTTCGTCCAATTTTTCCAATTCGACCAGCGTACAGGCCAGGTTGCTACGAGCTTCGACAAACTCCGGTTCGAGATCGATCGCTGCGGCGTAGCGCTCGACGGCAAGTTCGGGCTTGCCGCTGCGATAATAGAGTTCAGCCAATTGAAAGTAGAGTTCCGAGGATTCTTCTAAATCTGCGGCCGCCGCCTCGAGGGCTTCGGCGGCGGCGTCAAATCGCCCGGCGTCTTCGTACTCGGCCGCCAGATCGATTAGCGCCGGCGGCGATCGATCGGGCGCGGCGGCGATCGAATCGGAAAGCTCCGGCAGCCAGTCAGGCTCCAGTTTTTCAAAGTCGATCCGCATTTGCCCGCCTGGTTCGACCAATCCTTCGCCTTGTCGTAGCAGGAGGTTACGTCCTTCGACGATGATTGAAAGCTGTTCGAGCGGGCGATCGACGCAGCTCGACAGATTTTGGAGCGCGGCCAATTGTTTTTCGATCCGATCGGCCGAAGTGCCGGCGGCCAACAATTGCGCCAAGCGTTGCGCCGTTGCGACTTCGCGAATATCAAAGTACGGAAGTTTACGAACTTCGCGAACCGGTTTGATCAAGCCGCGGCGCTGCCAGCGACGGATGATCGCTTTCGAGACGCCGAGCAAATCGGCCAACATCGCGGGGGTGTAGAGTCGTTGGACGCGCTGCTGCGTCTCGAGCAAACCGAGCCGTTCCCACAGGATCGTCTCTTGAATGATTTCAATTTTGCCGTCGGCCGCCGCTTGTTGTATCGCGTCTGACGGCGCGTCGGCTTCGCCGAAGATCGGCAGTTCGTTCTCGCCGATCACCAGCAAGTCGATATCGACGCTCGGACGATCGACCGCTTTGGCGCCGACTTCGGCCAGCAAGGCGGCGGCGTCTTTGCGAGACATGCCGGCTAACTTGCCAAGAAACGCCACGCGGCGACCGGAGAATGTCGCCGCGGTGTCGTGCATTTGCGTCATAGGTCGGCTAGTCGGCCGGACGGCCGTTAATAAAGGCGTTGGCGAGCTTATTGGCCCGGCATACGCTCGATAACATGATCGATCAAACCGTAATCGCGAGACTCTTCGGCCGACATGAAACGGTCGCGATCGGTATCTTTTTCAATGCGGTCGATCGTGTGACCGGTATGCTTGATCAAGATCTCGTTCAAGCGGTGTTTGATTCGCTTAAACTCGGTCGCGTGAATCAAAATCTCTTCCGCCGTTCCTTGCATGCCGGCCAGCGGTTGATGGATCATGACCCGGGCGTTGGGCAAAGCGTGCCGCTTGCCGGCGGCGCCGGCCGTCAGCAACACGGCGCCCATCGAGGCGGCTTGGCCGATGCAATAGGTGGCCACGTCGCAAGTGATGAACTGCATCGTATCGTAAATCGCCATGCCGGCGCTAACGCTGCCGCCCGGCGAGTTGACGTACAGATGAATGTCGGCGGCGGGATCTTCGGATTGCAAAAACAGCATTTGGGCGACGATGGCGTTGGCCATGTCGTCGTTGACTTGCGTGCCCAAGAAGATGATGCGGTCTTTCAGCAGCCGACTATAAATATCGAAGACGCGTTCTTCGCGTCCGCTCTTTTCAACTACGTAAGGAATTAATGGCATCGTAGGGAAGCTCCGTTGAAATGACTGAAATAAAAGCCGTAGGGCGAAGAGCGATTACTTCTCGTCTTCGTCGTCCCCTTCTTCGCTGGGCGGCTTGTTCAAAATTTCGTCGACGATGCCGTAAGCTTTGGCGGCGTTGGCGTCCATATAAAAATCGCGATCCGTATCTTTCGCGATCTTTTCAACCGGCTGTTTGCAGTGACTCGC
>JBITAD010000523.1:0-2770 GCA_044439945.1 Blastopirellula sp. JB062 | reverse complement strand
GTGGACGACGGCGCGCGCGCGGGTGTCGTCGCCACGTGGTTCAGCACGTCGCGCGTCTTCAAGATTTCGTCGGCTTGAATCTCGATATCCGATACCTGGCCGCCGACCCCGCCGTGCGGTTGGTGAATCATGACTTTGGCATGCGGCAAAATAAAGCGTTTGCCCGCCGACCCGCCGGCCAACAAAACGGCGCCGCCCGATGCGGCCAAGCCGACGCAGTAGGTGGCGACCGGGCACGAGATCACGTTCATCGTGTCGTAGATCGCCATCGTCGAGGTGACGCTGCCGCCCGGAGAGTTGATGTAAAAGTGAACCGGCTTACGACGGTTTTCGCTTTGCAGATACAAAAGCTTCATCACCAATTCGTTGGCGTTACCGTCGTAGATTTCGCCCTGCAAAAAGACGATCCGGTTTTCTAACAGCAAGTCGCCCAGCGTCATCTGACGCTGACGTTGATACTCGGCGTAGGCCATGGCCGAGGGGGAGCGAAAATCCGAAAACGGCGTGTTCATTGCACAAAGATCCTTCTCAAGAGACGGGTCGCTCCCCGCCGACGACACGAGCGTCGCGGGGCTGATTTCTATTTTCTCGAAGTCGCGACGTAAGACAACCGTGGGATGGCCCGCATCGCGGCGCCAGCTTACGTATTTTCACACCGCCGAACGGCGCATTCGGCAAGCTGCTCGTATCCGCGCTACCTACTTCATCTTGACGCGCGTCGGCGAAATTATCACAATCCGCCGCCCTTTTGGTGAAGTCACGAAGCGTATGTGCCGAAGTCCGCTCAATTTGAAGCTTTTGCTAGCCACCGCGACCATTTTTGCGGCGGCGGGCGCTTTATGCGCTGAAGAACCGAAATTGCAGCAACCGCCCGATGGCGCCAAATCCTCCGCCTTCGAGCCTGCCGGGCACGATTTCTCGCAATTCGGCAGCTTTCGTAAAATGCCGACCGAGACCGAAGCCGCCGCGCCGATGTGGATTCACGAGGGAAACGTGCCGCGTCAGGCGATTTACGAGAGATTTGGCTTTTACCATTCCAATCCTGACGATCCGGCCCGGCATCAAGGCGTCGGAAAGCCGCTGTACGGCACAAGTTGGCGAAATCGCCCGTTGCACTTCGATTATCTTTTTGGAGTGCTCGAGACGAATGACTTAGACCGCAACGATATCGCGCTGCGAAGCACGATGATCCAAGGTTTTCGCCTGGGGTATGACTTCGACCATTATTGGGGAAGCGAAATCCGCTTCGCTTTCGGAGATAGCAAGGTCAACTATCGCGAAAATCCGCTGGTCGAAGGGACGGCCCAGATCGTGATGTTCGATACCAGTTTGCAGTATTACCCGTGGGGTGATTCGACTTGGCGTCCTTATGCGAGCTTGGGTTTGGGCGCAACTTACTACGGATATGACGACGTGCATGGGGGCAATCGCGACCAAACCAATTTCTCGTTGCCGATCGGGATCGGCATCAAGCATTTTTTTCGCCCCTGGCTCGCTTTTCGCTGCGAACTGATGGACAACATCGCATTTGGGTCAGGCGACGTGGCGACGACTCATAATTTCTCGTTCACCACCGGCATCGAATACCGCTTTGGCGGTAGCCGTTGGAGCTATACGCCGTAGCTGGCCGATGCAGACTTTCTAGGCAGGCGATGCGCGCTAATTCAGCGTCAGGCCGCCTCGCGCGGGCAAATATTGCGGAAAAAAGCGAATTGCTAGCTCTGGCGCAAAATTTGCTCTTATCTAGCGACTTAAAGATTCTGACAAAATCCTGCTCGGCGGGCAGGTTATTGTCGAGTCGAATTTTTGGCAAAATCGACTGCGGGGCCCCGTCGTTAGTTATCGCCTAGCCCCCACCCTCTCTCTCTTTATGAAGGCAATTTGTAGTGAGCAGCACGTCTAAAGAACAAGCCAATGGCAGCTACGCCGTGTCGGGCAGCTCGGTGACGATTGGCGCTTCGCCCCGCATGGCGGCGATTTCGGCCGTAACCAATTACAAGCCGGCCAATCCTCCGATGAACTTTATCGAGACCACCACGCAAGAGCTCTACGCCGCCAACGTCTTTGGCAAAAGCGAAATGAAAGCTCGTTTGCCCAAGCCGATCTATAAGTCGGTTTTGAAAACGATCGAATCGGGGCAAAAGCTCGATCCGGCCAACGCCGATATCGTCGCCTCGGCCATGAAAGATTGGGCGATCGAAAAAGGGGCCACCCACTATGCCCACGTCTTTTATCCGCTGACGGGCGCGACCGCTGAGAAGCACGATAGCTTTCTGGCTCCTGACGGAGACGGCAGCGCCATCGCCGAGTTTAGCGGCGCCCAGCTCATTCAAGGCGAGCCGGACGGTTCCAGCTTTCCCACCGGCGGCATTCGCGCCACCTTTGAGGCTCGCGGCTATACCATTTGGGACGTGACCAGCCCCGCCTACATTTTAGAAAACCCCAACGGCACGACGCTTTGCATTCCGACGGCGTTCGTCTCATGGACCGGCGAAGCGCTCGACAAGAAGACGCCGGTGCTGCGTTCGATGCAAGCGCTCAACATTCAGGCCCAACGCATTCTAAAGTTGTTCGGGGACGATGACGGCGCACTCGTATCTTCGACTGCCGGTCCCGAGCAAGAATACTTTTTGATCGATCGCAACTTCTTCTTCGCCCGGCCAGACTTGCTGAACGCCGGTCGTACGTTGTTCGGGGCCAAGCCGCCGAAGGGGCAAGAGTTCGACGATCATTATTTCGGCGCTATTCCTGATCGGGTCTTGGCTTTCAT
>JBITAD010000522.1:0-7933 GCA_044439945.1 Blastopirellula sp. JB062 | reverse complement strand
ACTCGACTCTGCTTGTAAATGGTCAATAGCGAGCATCCCGGATTCAGCGCACGCGGCGATGGGTTCGGCTACGCCGCTCACTTGGCCGGCATGCAAGTTCAGCAGTATTGCAGCGAGCAAGAGAAGCCGTTCGAGCAGTTATCGAGTCGCGAGGTAGAAGCGATCGCCGCCCCGTTGGTCGATCAAATGCTCGCCGACCCGACTCGCCCGATCGGTCTGTTTTTGCCAGACGATCAGCTAACCGCCGCCGTCTATCGACGCTTGCAACAAGCCAAGGCGGCGATCGGCAAAGAGATTGAGATCGTCTCTTGCAACAACGAAGAACCTTATTTAGCGGGCCTTCATCCGCGTCCGGCAACGATTGACCTGGGGCCGGAACTGACCGGCCGCCGTGCGGTCGAGCAGTTGCTGTGGAGTTCGCAACATCCGGGAGACGATCAGCGCCGGGTCGAGCTTGTCGTCGAACCGATCTTGATCGAAGGCGAACCATGGAGCGATCCCGCTTGCTAATCGCTCTTATCGCTACGCATTCCTAACGTCTAACCCCCCCTGTGCATTTCATGAAATCCTACCTCTTTGCCGTTCCTCGTACGCTGTCGGTTCTAGCGCTTTGGGCGCTGGCATTTCAGACGAGCTGGGCCGAACAAACCACGCCGTCTGCAGATTCGCCGGTCATGTTGGTCGGCGACTGGGTGCCGGAAAATCCGCACGACATTAACTTTCGCAAGTTGCCGGTCGTGCCGTCGCAGCACGTCGTGATTAGCGACGTTCGCGGCAAACGGGGCGTGCACCAACATAACTATCTGATCCATCATGACGGTCAATATTGGGCGATGTGGAGCGACGGTCCTGGGGTCGAAGACCTGGTTGGGCAGCGAGTTTCGTATGCGACCAGCAAAGACGGTTTGAACTGGACTAAACCGCAATACATGACGCCCGAGCCCCCTGGCGCCGGACCGGACTCGCCCCATTACGGCA
The DNA here is from genome assembly GCA_044439945.1 of Blastopirellula sp. JB062. Taxonomy (GTDB): domain Bacteria; phylum Planctomycetota; class Planctomycetia; order Pirellulales; family Pirellulaceae; genus Blastopirellula. The sequence goes on along the minus strand of JBITAD010000522.1, from coordinate 6,955 downwards.
AGTGGAGCAAGAAAGGGTTACGCTGGATTTCGCGCGGGTTCTGGGTGCGCGAAGGAAAGTTATTGGCTTTAGCCTCGCTGGACGAATCTGGCGGATTTTTCGGCCCGAGTCTCGAACTGCGAGCCTTTCAATGGGATGCGGAGCGACAAACTTGGACCGATATCGGCGTCGTGCACGACAATGCGATCAACAACTTTCCGCCCAAGCGTATCCCGACGGGCGAATGGATGATGTCGCGCCGGACGTTCGACTACGCTCGACGCGGCGTCGATTTTCTGACCGGCGGAGTCGAAGCGCTTGACAAGTGGGAATCGTTTCCGGTGTTAGGCACCAGCGAAGCGCTGTCGGCGGAAGAGCCGTATTGGTGGGTTCTGCCCGACGGACGCTTAACGGCGTTGTTCCGCGACAACCGACAAAGCGGTTACCTCTATCGCTCTTTTTCGGAAGACGACGGGCGAACTTGGAGCCCGCCTGTAAAGACCGACTTTCCTGACGCGCGCTCGAAGTTTAGCGGAGTACGTTTGAAAGACGGCCGCTACGTGTTGGTCTCGAATCCGCACCCTACGCGTCGCGATCCGTTGGCGATCTCAATTAGCGACGACGGGGTCGTCTTTACCAAGATGGGCTACCTCGTCGGAAATCGGCATGTCGACTATCCGCATGTGATCGAGCACGACGGCCATTTGCTGGTCGCCTTCGCCGGGCAAAAGCAAACGGTTGAAGTCTTGAAGATACGACTGGAAGATCTGAACGCATTGCAAATGCCGAGCAGTCCGCTGGTGAAAGAGCCCCCATACCAGCCGGGCGAAAACGACGTGATTATCGACGCCAGTCAGCAAGATCAAGTCACTCTGAAAGGGCCTTGGGAGAAGAGTCAAAAATCGGAAGAGCGTCACGGCGACGATTATCTTTACATGCATCCTCGCTTGTCAGGCTCGGCCCGCTTTGCGCTGAATCCGCCCAAAGCAGGCAAGTACGAAGTCTTCGTGCTCTGGAATTCGCGCGGCAGTCGCTCGAACTGGGTTCCTTACGAGATCACGCACGCCGAGGGCGTCTCGAAAGTGCACGCCAATCAAAACGCCGACGGGGGCGCGTGGTACAGCTTAGGAACGTTTTCGTTGACGCCCGATCAAGCCGCCGTCGAAGTTCAAGCCAACGGCGCGTCGAATTACGTCGTGGTCGACGCGGTGCTGGTCGCGCCTCGATAAAGGCTTCGCAACCCCAACCGCAGACATAACGTCCGCAGGCGAAAGTACGCCCTGACCTGATTGCATAGAGAAAGATGGATTTAACCTTACGACCTCTCGACGCGGCGGCGATTCTCGCCTATTTGGCGGCGATGATCGGAATCGGGATTTACTTCTCGCGCCGGAACAACACGACGGAAGAATATTTCGTCGGCAATCGGTCATTCTCAGGCTGGGTGATCGGGTTGTCGATGTTGGGTACGATCGTCAGCTCCGCCACCTTTTTGGCGTTGCCGGCCGCCGCCTACGTCCTTGATTGGCGACAATTGGCGGTCAATTTGGTGTTGCCGTTTGTGGCCGTCTTGGCGGTGCTGATCTTCATTCCCTTTTTTCGTCGCGGCAAATTGACCTCGGCGTTCGAATACCTGGGGCTTCGTTTCGGCACGGTTCCCCGCATCTACGGCACGGTCAGCTTTATCTTGCTGCAACTGATTCGGATGTCGCAGATCTTGTTTTTGGTTTCGATTCCGATCCAGTTTTTGACAGGCGCCCCGGTCGAACTGGTTGTTATCGGCGCCGGCGTCTTTATCGCTTTTTACACGATCGCCGGCGGTATCGAAGCGGTCGTCTGGACCGACGTTGTGCAAGCTTTGGTGCTGATGGTCGGCTGCTTGCTATGTTTCGCCTATATCGTTCTCGACTTGCCTGGCGGCGTTTCTCAGATATTGCAGACCGGCGCCGCAGAGAACAAATTCAGTCTCGGCAGCCTAGATTGGAATTTGAACGAGCGAACTTTTTGGACCGTCGCCATCTTGGGAATCATCAACTGGCTGGCGATTTACTCCGGCGATCAAAACATGGTACAGCGGTATCTGGCCGCGCGATCGACATGGGAAGCCCGCAAAGCGACGATCGTTTATTCGGCGATCGCTCTGCCGATGTGGACGATGTTCTTCTTTATCGGCACCGCATTGTACGTCTACTATCAATCGTTTCCAGATCCGACTTTGGCGACGCTGGAGACCGATCAGATCTTGCCTTATTTCATTTTGACTCGCATCCCCGCCGGTCTGGCCGGCTTGATCGTCGCGGCCGTAATGGCGGCCGCAATGAGCTCGCTCGACTCCGGAATCAACTCGGTCTCGACCGTGGTGGTGGTCGACTTGATGCGTCCGTACTTGCCGAAAAATTACTCTGACCTTTATTATCTGCGAGCCGCGAGACTAATCGCCGTGGTCGTTAGCGTGATGGTCGTCAGCGGCGGCATTGCGATCAGTCGTATCGAAAAAGAAAGCATGAACGACATTAGCCTGATCGTCACCAGCTTGTTCGGCGGGTGCTTGATGGGGCTCTTTATGATGGGCTTTTTTACGCGACGAATCGACGGTCGTTCGGCCACGATCGCGTTGATTGGCGCCGTTATTTTTAACGCTTATTTAGGTTTCGGATTATTAGGATGGTGGCCGTCCGCTTGGACCTTAGGTGTTCATAGTTATTGGATCGGCGCTTTGGTCAACTTGTTTTTCGCCGTCTCAGCCTACCTGCTCAGTTGGGTGATCGGGGCGTCAAAACGAGACCTAACGGGACTCACGGTTTGGACGATGGAAGCGGGAGGGGGCCGAGCGGAACAGACGGTCCCGACTCCCGCAAGCTTGGCACGCAGCGAGTAAAAGAGAGAGGTACGGATCGTAATGGTGAACGCGAACAACAACTTTGACGTCGTTATCGTCGGCGGTACGCCCGGCGGCATCGCCGCCGCGATCGGCGCCGCGCGGCACGGCCGAACGGTTGCGCTGATCGAACGGCATAATCATCTGGGCGGCATGTCGACCAGCGGACTTGGCAAAAGCGACGTCGAGCATCGCGAGGTGATCGGCGGGCTGTTTCTCGAATTCGTGAATCGCATTCGCGACAAATATCTGGCGAAATTCGGCGAAGAATCGGACGATTACCAACTTTGCCGCGAAGGGTATTATTTCGAGCCGTCGGTCGCCGAGGTCGTGTTCGACGAAATGTTGGCCGAATTCCCTGCGATTACGGTTATGCGACTGCATCAACTCGAAAGCGCGGTCGTCGAACAAAACCGGGTGAAAGCGATCCGCTTGACCAGCCGCGCCGCCGACGCCGAGACGATCGTTACCGGCCAAGTCTTCGTCGACGCGACTTACGAAGGCGATCTTTACGCGGCGGCCGGCGCCAACTTTCGCTTGGGGCGCGAAGCGCGCGACGAGTATGACGAAGCCCACGCCGGACAGATCTATTTTGATTATCAAAACGGGATCGTCTTGCCCGGCAGCACCGGTTTGGCCGACGACCGCTTGCCGGCCTATACCTATCGGTTGTGTTTGACGACCGACCCCGACAACAGCGCTCCAATGTCGGAGCCGCCCCCTGGCTACGACCGGCAAAATTACTTGCCATATCTCGACGATTTGAAAGCGGGACGCCTTAGCGCTCCGAAGGTGTTGAAAGACGGGTGGGGATATTATCCTGAACATTTCGATACGCTCGTTCGCGCCTTGTCGGTCACTGATCTGCCGAATAAGAAGGTCGACGCAAATATCAATCCGCGGCCGTTGGCCTTTCCGTTTCCTGAAGAAAACGTCGGCTATATCGAGGGCGATTGGGCCCGACGCGACCAAATTGCCGAGCGGCATCGCCAGCTTACGATCGGTTTGCTTTGGTTTTTGCAACATGACGAAATCGTACCGCCCGAACATCGCGCGATGGCGCTGAAATACCATCCGCCCCGCGACGAGTTTACTGACAATGGGCATTTCCCTTGGCAGCTTTACGTCCGCGAAGGGCGCCGCTTGGTCGGTCGATATACGTTGACCGAGCATGACGTCAGCTTTACGCCTGACTCGCCGACCACGCCTGACTTTGACGATACGATCGCACTGGGCGAATTTCCGATCGACAGTTTCCCGGCTCGCAAACGGCAGCCGCAAGACGATCTGGTGCTGGAAGGTTACTTGGGCATGTTGGCCCATATTACGCGGCCGTATCAAATTCCGTATCGGGTGATGTTGCCGGAAACGATCGAAGGATTGATCGTGCCGGTCGCCGTTTCGGCTACTCATGTCGCTTACTCTTCGGTTCGCATGGAACCGACTTGGATGGCGCTGGGGCATGCGGCCGGTCTGGCGGCGCATTTGTCGATCGAAAACGGCGTCGCCTTGTCCGACGTTTCGATGCCCGAGATGCAATCGCAATTGGCCGCTGAAGGGCAAGTTTTGGAAGTCGCGACCGTTTCGTAAAACGTTCGTCCTGACCAATCGAGGGCGGCGAACCTTCATCTCGCCGCCCCATGCGCGACGGTAGTTAGCTCACTTTCAGGAGGCGATCGCTCATGAATTCTTTTTCCGCATTCAAGCCCCGCCAGATTCAGGCGAGCCTCTTGCATTCCGTTGGCCTGGTCGTCGGCGTCTTGTTGACAAGTTGGGCGGGCGCACTTTCGGCGGAAGAAAGTGAGGCGCCGTTGACCTATCGACGTTTTGCCGTCGAACAGGCCGATGGTCGCGTGGTGCGAATGACGCCTGAGCCGAGTAAGTCGCTTGCGCGTTGGGCCGATCAAGTCTCGCAGCGCAAGTACGCTTGGCCTTCGCCTCAGGCGGAGCCCAAGTTCGCGACGCCGATACCGTTTGTGGCGCCGCCGATTGATCCGCACGAGCCGTTCGGTTCGCACAATCATCAACCTTCGATCACTTGGTTGCCCAACGGAGACTTGTTGGCTATTTGGTATTCGACCAATGCCGAGACCGGCACCGAGTTGACCGTGTTGGCAAGTCGCCTGCGCGCTGGCGCCGACGCTTGGGATCCGTCGAGCGAGTTCTTTAAATCGCCGAATCACAACATGCACGGCTCTAGCGTTTTCTACGATGGCCAAGATACTCTGTATCACTTTAACGGAATGGCGGCGCGCAACAGTCGCGGCTGGGCCAAGCTGGCGCTGTTGCTGCGAACCAGCGACGACAATGGAGTAACCTGGACCCCGCCGCGCGCAATCGATCCGCAGATCACCGGGCGGCGCCAGGTGATCTCGGGCACGCTGCTGACGAGCGACGGACTGTTGATGCAACCGTGCGACGCCGTGCCCGGCGGCGACGGCGGAACGGCGCTGCATATCAGCGCCGACGGCGGAGCGACCTGGAACGATCCCGGCGCAGACAAGCCGAAGCCCGACTTTACCGAAGGGGGAACAGGCGAAGGAACGATTGCCGGTATCCATGCGAAAGTGATCGAGTTAAAGGATGGCCGCCTAATGGCTTGCGGCCGTGGCGATGCGATCGACGACAAAATGCCGATCAGCGTTTCGAAGGATCAAGGAAAAACCTGGACCTATCGAGCGAGCCCCTTTCCGCCGATCGGCGGCGGGCAAAGGCTCGTGCTCAAGCGGTTGAACGAAGGGCCGCTGATGTTGGTCTCTTTCACCTCTGGCGATCGGCATCAACCGGAAGCCCGCGGCATGACGTTTATTGATCAACAAGGAAAGGAGTTTGTCGGCCACGGCATGTACGCCGCGTTATCGTTTGACGATGGAGAAACCTGGCCGGTGCGCAAGTTGCTGACGCCGGGCCGCGGCGAGTTCGACGGCGGCGCCCATACCGGCAAGTTTACGGCGACCCCCGCCCGAGCCGAACACGCCGGCTATCTGGCGGCGACGCAAACCCCAGACGGCGTCATTCATCTCATCAGCAGCCGCCTGCACTACCGCTTTAACCTCGCCTGGCTACAGGCCGGAGCGAAAAAGTAGGCGCTATTTCAATCACGTATCGCCCCTATTCAAACTCGCTTTGGAGTAGGGGTGAGCAAACGTTGATTTTCCTCGCTTATCGGCAATTCGGGCATCGCCTCACCGTTAGGTTGAACAAACGCGTACCGTGCTCGTCAGTTGGTGAGGCCGCTTCTTATTGTTGCCTGACAGTTCAGTTCGTTGGCAGCCTTGCGATTTCTGATTGATCCCCAGGCCGAGCCGGTCGGCGCTTTCAATTTTTCGCGCCGAACCTTGTTTGAATCATGTATCAGGAAGACGCATGAGCCGCGGGACCGCCGACGCACGCGCAAATCCTGTCCCGCGGTCCCGCGTCTCGACGGTTCTTCCCAGGCAATACGCTTTCGCAGTTCTGCCGTGCATCGCCTGAATGCACGTAACTCGTTCGCCCCCAACCGCATAGCGTTGTTTCGCCAAGAACCTCATCGCCAATTCTCCCTAGAAGAAAGGTGTGCACAACGTGCCTACCAACGCGCAGTAAAACGCATCAGTCCCACAACCGCCAACTAAACCCGACGACCCCAATCAACGCAAGTGCCTCAGGTTTATTTTGTGAAGCGTTAGTAAATTCTAAGTAATTGGTGATTGTGTGTCAATAGACAAATTCAAGAAAATGATCCAGAAAATTATAAAGTTGACGCATTTCAGACAAACGGCAGGCTAGGCAAACCACAATCGCTTTGGCAAAGCGGTCAGCGGCCGCTAGAAGAAACGGCAGCCAATTCAAGAAAAACAAAGGCCCGCAACTTTGCAGGCCCAACAATTCGCCCCAATGCAAGTTCACCCAAAAACCGCAGGCATGATCTAGCCGCGCTGGGCGGAGCGTCCCGAAGCTATTTGACGTGGCGAATGGATTTCGGTCTGACTCCATATTGCGCCACGAAGCAAATCAAGAGAATTTCTTGCCAGGCAAAAACGAGATTATTGAGTAGAGCCGGATTCAAAACCTCATTTCGGCTTCGATTTCCAGATTTCCGCGACCTGCTTCGTCGGT
>JBITAD010000521.1:0-7958 GCA_044439945.1 Blastopirellula sp. JB062 | reverse complement strand
CGCCCGCTTCGAGCACGTCGACCCCTTCTTCCAAGATGATGTCGGCCGAGCCGCCGCCGAAGACTTTACGAAAGAGTTGACGGAAATTTTCGCGAACCGTCGTCAACGTCTCTTCAAACAGCCGTCGACTGTCGGCGTTGATCTTATGAATGATCTTTTCGAGCGCTTGTTTCGCTTCGGTCAAATCGGTCAATTGACCGGACAGATGGGCGAAACGCTGCTCTAACTCGTCCAACTCTTGCAGCGCGTCGACGTTGACGGCCCCGATGTTGGTCACTTTGCGGCGCAAATCGGCGATCTCTTCGTCAGCCGCTTGGCGATCTTCGATCGGCGGCAGATCTTGGCTGTCGACATGCTTATCGATCTCTATGCCGTAATCTTCCAGCAAGCGAGCCGCTAGCGTCCCCCGTTCGTGACGCAGATCGCCGCCGGCCAGCTCTTTGCGATGAACCCTTTCGGCGACTCCTTCTAATTCGCGCCGCATCCGTTGCGCGCCGGCCGTGATCTCGGCACGCTGCGATTCGATGCGACGACGACGAACGCGACCGTCATGCACTTCGGCATAACGTTGTTCGCGTACTAGAAATAGATGCGCCAGCTCGCCGTTGGCGGCCAAGATTTCGCGTTCCAGCGTTTGATACTGCGTCAGTTCTTCAGCCAAACGCTGGCGATTCTCGGTGATCGCTTGCGACTTTTCGAGCAGCGCCTGCTCGGTCTGTTTCGCTTGCTGGCCGAGCGAACTGACTTGTTGCTCGCATTTGGCCAACTCAATTTTCAAGCTCGTCGCTTGCTGCCCGACTTGCGCCCTTTCGCTTTCGAGCATGGCCGCCTTGGCGTGATCGTCGTCGGCCGCTTTTTCAAGATTCGCAGTTTCCTGCTGTTTTTCGGCCAGCGACACGCGCACCTCTTGCAAGCGAGCGTCTCCCTCTTCCACCTGGCGACGGATCGCTTCCTGCTCTTGCCCGCTCCGCTGCTGATCGCGTGCCAGATGCTCTAATTGCTGCTGGACCGACGCCAGGCGAGCGCGATGCTCCGACTGCGCCAAGGTCGCTTCGCGATGCTCTTCGATCGCTGTTCGCAGTTCGTCATCCGCTTCCGCAATTTCGTGCTGCAAGGCGTCGATGTCGCCGCGACCGGCGACAATTTCTTCGTCGAGCGAGGCGAGTTGATCGCGCAGGGAACGGAGTTCGCTGCGCCGCGAAATAATGCCCGCGGCGTTGGCCCGCGGTCCGACGTAAATCCGTCCGTCCGCTTCAAGCATTTCGCCTGATTCGGCGATAAATCGACGTCGCGGGTATTTCCGCTGCAAGCGTCGCGCGGCCGCTAAATCGGCGACGATCCAAGCGTCTCCCAACAGTTGGTCGACCAGCGGAGCGAATTCGTCGGCCGTTTCGACGAAGCGATCGGCCCGACCGCGCACGTCTCCTTCTTCTTCTAACGCTTGCTGATCTTGCTCGTCCATTCGCGGCAAACAGTTCGCCAGTTCGATCATGCCGACGCGGCCGGGAAAATGAACCCCGCCGTCTTCGATCGCATCGATCAGCGTTCCATCGCGCAGCACGACGTAGTGGGCGGCGTCTCCCAGCGCGATTTCGATCAAAGTGGCGATTTTCACGTCGACTTGAAAAACGTCGGCGACTAACCCGGCGACCGAGCGAAAATGATATTCTTTTTCGTCTCGCGCGCGTGATAGCACTTCTTTGACGCCGGCGTTCAGACCTTCGTACCGTTTTTCGAGTTCGTCCAAAACCTTGGCGCGCTCGTGAATGGCGGCTCGGCGATGCTGCAATGTTGATAGCGCCTCTTGCTTGGCGCGCAGGTCGTCGCGCTGGCGAGACAAGCGGTTTTGGGTCGCGTCAAGGCGCTCTTGCTTGCGATCCAGATCGATCGCGACTCGGGCGCCTTCTTCTTCAAAATTCGCCAACTCTTGCCGCTGGGTCGCAATCAAGGCGCATAGTTCGCCATACTGCTCGCCAACTTCGCTCCCCCTTTTTTGGGCGGCGGCGATCTCGGCTTCGATCGCTCCGATCGAGTTCTCCAGGCTCGAAGCTTCTTTCAATAATTCAACATGCCGTTGGCGACGGCTCTCGCGGTCTTTGCGAAGCTGCTCGACGCCAGACTCGAGATCGGCGGCGGTCTCTTCGACGCTGTGCAACTCTTCGACCACCGCGTCGTATTGCAATCGGGCGGCGTCTAGCAATTTGCCAATCGATTCGACGTCGATCTTCAGCGCCGCTTCGGCCGATTGAAGACGGGCGACGCGTTCGCGACGATTGGCGACGTCGCCGGTCAATTCATGCAGTTGGCGATACTGCATGTTCGCGGCGGCCGAAAGAGTCGCGACCCGATGCTCGGCACGCGATAGCTCTCCCTCGGCTTGCGCCATGCCTTCGCTAAGAACGCGCGATTCTTCTTCCAACTCGGCGCCGCGTCGCTCCGACGCTTGCACCGCTTGCGTCAACGAGGCGGCTTCGTCACGCAGTTGCGAAAGCTCAACTTCGTATTCTTCCAGCCGAGCCGATAACGATCGCCAATCGATCAAACCGACGCTCACCCGCAAATTTTGCAAGCGTTGACTATATTCGCGATAGCGCTGCGCCTTGCCGGCTTGGGCGCGCACGCTTTTCAAGCGGCCTTCGACTTCGTCGACGATGTCGGCCAGACGCAACAGGTTTTGCTCGACTCGTTCGAGCCGCCGCTGGGTCTCGAGCTTTTTGGCTTTAAAGCGACTGATGCCGGCCGCTTCTTCGAAAATGGCGCGGCGATCGCGCGAAGAGGCTTGCAGCAGCGTATCGACTTTGCCTTGCTCGATGATCGCGTAGGCGTCGGCGCCGACGCCGGTGCCGCTGCAAAGATCGCGCACGTCGCGCAAACGACAAGGGTGGCGATTGATCAGATACTCGGCTTCGCCGCTGCGATATACGCGGCGCGAAACATGCACCTCGGGCGAATCGATCGCTAGCTGGCCTTCGCTATTTTCGAAGACGATCGTCGCCTCGGCCGAATTCATCGGCTTGCGGGCTCCTGACGCGGCGCCTTTGAAAATGACGTCGGCCATTTCTTTGCCGCGCAAGCTTTTTGCGCTTTGTTCGCCTAAAGCCCACTTAATCGCGTCGACGATATTGGACTTACCTGAACCGTTCGGCCCGACGACGACCGTAATGCCAGGGGGAAACTCGAACCGCGTTTTGTCGGCAAAGCTCTTGAATCCGACAAGTTCGAGCGCCTTCAGCATAGAAACAAGCGATATGCGGAGGTGATGGTGAACCGGCGCCTTGTCGCGCAAGCGCGATAGACGTGGTGGGTAAACGTGATTTCCGCCTACATATTACGCACGCGGATTCTCATACGACCAGTTCTAGTTTACCAAAACTGCCACCAATTTTTCTCGTCCGATTTGTCGCTCGCGGCAATTTCTTCGGACTCGCCTTCCTCACTATCCTCCGTAACCGTTTCGTCTTCTAATTCTTCCTCGGCCAGATAGTCGGAATCGGCGTCTTCCTCACGATCCAAATAATAGACGCGATCGGTATGAGCCAGCGAATCGGCCTCGACGCGCGCATCTAGCGCGTCTTGCTGCTTTAAGTTGTAAACGACTTTCATCACCTCCGGATAATCGCCGTCGGCGTCGACCACCCCTTTGATCACTTCGCCGATCGTCGGCTCGCAAACGAAAGAACGATTCTCGCGGCCGGCCACCACACGCGTTACTTTGATTTTGCCGTCAGGCGTGCCGGTCACGGTCAACCCCTTGGGCATCAGCAGCATGCAGTCGGTACTGACCGGAATGTTTTCGCCGAATACGACCAATTCGGGCCGTTCGGTCAAGCGAAAGTGAATCAACGGCGTCGCGGTCGAGCGAACCGGATGGAAGACGAACTTTCCTTTCATATCGACCCCGCGCACGACCGGCGACTTGCCGGTCTTTTTCAATAGCGTGTCGAACGCGCCGTATCGCGCTTCGGCGCTTTCGGAATGGAGCAGCCCCTCCAGTTCGTCGATCACGGTCAGATCGTCGAGCGTGCTGAAAGCGATAAAGGCGCGATGCCGGAACTCGCTCTGGCTTCGCGCCGCTTCGGTAAGCGTCGGAATCGCCGCCGGTTCATCGAGATAAGCGAGCGCTTCGGCCGCACAAAAGCGAACCAGCGGGCTCTTCGACAACAAGCCTTTTTTCAGCGAATCCAGCGAATCTTTGCCTAGCGCCTCAAGCTTCATAGCCCCCGCTTCCGCCGATTCTGGGATCATCAATTCGGCTTCGGCGTTTTCAATCCGTTGCAAGCGCTCTTCCGTCGTATCGCCGATCGGGATATATCGCACGACGCGTAAAAACCGGGGCACGTTGTCAAAATATTTCGGGTGGACTCGCAGCTCAATTTTTTTGTCGTCCAGCGGATTGGCGACGCCCGTTTTCCCTCCGCCGTTTTGATAACTAAAAAAACGAGAGTTGATCGCTTGGCCGACCCGCGCGCTGGCTTGGATCGAAACGTCTTCGGCACGCATGGCCAAGCCGATCGGACGATCTTTTTTCAGAACGCCGCCCCCTAAAATCAAGCCCCGCTTCAAGAGCAATTCCGAGTCGCTGCGACCTTCGCGAATGTCGTCGGTCAAAATGGCGCCGTACCCACGTACGAAGGTTTCGCCCTTGCGGAGTCGCCCTTCAAGCACGGCGGACTCGGCTAAAGAGGTTTCGAGCAACCAACCGCCGGCCAAGCTTGTCGTTTCGGAATCGCGCGGGGTCAGCACGCGCAAATCGACTCGCGTGCCGGCACGCGCCCCCGGCGGAATATAAGCTTCGGCAATGGCCAACGAAGTGCGCGCCGAGGCAAGCTGCGTGTTGGGATTATCAATTTTGCGGATGCGCATCTCGTTCAGCAGCGACTCTTGCAGCGGCGACGGCGGCGGATCGCTGCCGGTGTTATCAAGCCCGGTCACCATCGAAACGCCCTGAATTTTCGCAACTTGCAACCCAACCGGCACCGTCAAATCGCCCACGACGCGCGACAATTCCCAGTCGGCCGGCGACTCGTCGACTACGACGACTTCTTCTTCGTGAAACCACGAAACGCACCCCGGCGCAATCAGCAATCCGCCGGAAAGCAGCAGGATGGCGAAGGAACGAGAATAGGTAGATACGGCCCTAATAATCATTGCGTGCGACGCTCCGTGTCGGCTTGGCTGCGGCGCCGACAATCCTTGCGGCGCGATCCAGTCAAAGTTTCGGGGCGAAGGCTATTTGAATCTGATAGCACCGTCAAGAGCGATTTGCCCAACGCTTTAGGGAGGATCGTAGCCGCCGCGACTAAACGGGTGACAACGACAAATTCGCCAGGCGCCGCGCACCGCCCCGACAAAAGGCCCATACTTTTGGACGGCGCCGATAAAATAGTGACTGCAGGTAGGCTGGTAAATGCACTGCCTGCCGAAAATGGGGCTTAGAAAGTACTGATAAAGCCGCACGGCGAAGATCATCGATTCTGTTAGCAACCCGTCGAGCGCCTGCCATAAAAACGCCATGACTCTATCCTTTCGAGTTGCGTTGCCGCAATTTTTTGCGTGCACGTCGCGCCGTATCGGCCAAGCTGCGACAGAGTCGCTCAAACGGCGGTTCGACCGCCGCCCGCGGGATGACGATCAAATCGCAATCCTCGGGCAATCGCGCCTGCTGAATGCGAAACGCTTCGCGCAGTCGTCGCTTCCAGCGATTGCGGCGGACGGCGTTGCCGACTTTTTTCGAGACGACCAGGCCGATTCGTTTCCCCAGGCCTTCGTTCGCGGCGACGTAAACGATCAAGATACCGTCGGCGGCCGAACATTTTCCGGCGAACGCGCGATCGAATTGCGACTTTCGCAACAGGCGTTTTTCTTTGCCGAACGTGCGATCAGGCTGGCCCGTCATTGAGGTTACCAAGCCAGGTCTTTACGAGGATCGTCGGCATATAGCTTGCCTAACTGCCGAATCGCTTCCTTCGCTTGCTCGTCAAGCTGGGAAGGCATGGTAATTTGCAGTTCGGCGTAAAGATCGCCGGGCTCGCCGCTCTTGGGTTTAACTCCCTGACCGCGAATCCGCAGCCGCTTCCCCCCTGACGAGCCAGGCGGTACGGTCAAGGTGATTGTGCCGTGCGGAGTCGGAACGTCGATTTTTCCGCCCAAAGCGGCCTCTTCGAGCGTGATCGGGACTTTCACTTCCAAGTTTTTGCCGTTGCGAACAAAGCAACGATGCGAATCGACATGCACGTTAATCAAGATGTCGCCGGCTGGGCCGCCGCCGGGGCCGGGCTCGCCTTGGCCGCGCAGGCGAATCTTTTTGCCATCCTCGATACCGGGAGGAATTTGAGCCGAAATCGTCTCGACCCCATGACCGCGGCGAACGCTCAAACGGACCTCGCCCCCTTCAACCGCCGTGCGAAACGGTACCGTCACCTCATGATGCAAGTCGGCGCCGCGCATCGGCGCCGAACGGGCGCGGCGCCCTCCGCCGCCCGTAAATTGGCGGAAGATATCGGAAAAACCGCCGCTCGCTTCGCCCCCTCCGCCGCCAAACAGGTCGCTAAAGTCGAATTCTTCGCCCGGTCCGCCGCCGGGGCGTCTCCACGGGCCTCCCTGCGGGCCGCCGCCCCCCATTTGTTCGAAACCGTGGCCGAATTGGTCGTATTGGGTCCGTTTTTCCGAGTCTCCCAAGACGTCGTAGGCGTTTTGGATTTCCTTAAACCTCTCCTGCGCTTTTTTGTCGTCAGGATTCAGGTCTGGATGATATTTTTGGGCCAGCTTGCGATAGGCCTTTTGAATTTCGTCAGCATTCGCCGAGCGCGAAACGCCTAAGGTTTTGTAGTGATCTTCTGGCATGGACGTCAGGCGTGCTAAAGGCCCTAAACCGTTGCGGTAAAATCCGTTACGATTCACAAAAAACGGGAACAACTATTGTAGAGAGCAAGCGACGAATCAATCAAGACGCTTGACCCAGCGAGACGACAATACCTAAAATCTCAGCGATTGGAACGCCAATGATTCGCAGGCTATAGATTTTTGCCGGGTCCCAGCGGCTAGCTCAACCGTCGAGCCGAACCCGTTCCGGTCGAGCGGCCAGCCGATTTTGGTGATCGCCGCTCGCTGTCTCTCCTCTAGACTTAAGGCGCGGCAAAGTCGACGAACGCCGTCTGACGTAGCCAATCGATAAGCCCGCAAAATGGCTAGCATGTCGTCGATCAATTTTGATCTCGATCAGATCAGGGATGTTTCTTTCGGCGCTTCGCGGAATCGGATAGAAGGACGGCAACTCCTACAGCTTCGATGACGGCAATTTGACAGGAATGTGCGGATGACACCGAAAGAACGACTACGGAAACGAATGATCTCGGCCCGTCAATTTACCGAACGGTTGCTAGAAGACTTTCATACGCCGCAAGAGTGGACGAAACAAGTCTGCGACCAAACGAACCATGCGCTCTGGATCGCAGGGCACTTGGGACTGACCGACAATTTCTTTCTTTCCCAAATTGCGCCGGAACGCGTCGAAGCGCGAGAATCCTACCAGACGCTTTTCGGCGTCGGTTCGCAGCCGGTCGCCGATCCTAATCAATATCCGGCGGTCGAAGAGGTTTTGGAATATCTGCGGCAGCGCCGCGCCGTGCTGTTAGAAGTATTCGATGCGCTGGGCGAAGAAGATCTCGCGACCCCGACGCCTGAGGGATCCCCCGATTTTCTTAACGACAACGGCGCGATCTTCGAAACTGCCGTTTGGCACGAAGGAATGCATACCGGTCAACTTTCGGTCGTGCGTCGCTCATTAGGACACGCTCCGATTAGCGGGTCGTAGCGTTTGGGTCGCTGCGTCGGTTGCATAAAAAACCGACGCGAATCTAACGGGGGCTCTCTGTCGCCCCCCTCAAATCGGACGGATCGAACCGTACCGCCATAACGGCTGACGCGCGCTACATGATCTCTTCGTGGGAATGAGCCTG
>JBITAD010000520.1:1564-7993 GCA_044439945.1 Blastopirellula sp. JB062 | reverse complement strand
GCTTTCAAGCGAGAGACGATATCGTTGCAACTATCTTTATCATCGCAGCAATTGCGCCCGTTGTAGACGGTATTGCAGGGCGCCGATTGCGGCTGTTTCGGCTGAATCGGCAAGCCGTCGGGGCCTAACTGCAAAGGGGCTCGCTCGCTGTCGCTGGCCGAAGGCATCGGCTTGGGCGCCGCCGGTTGAATGTCCATCGGCTGGACTTCCATCGGCTCAACCTCCATCGGTTGCACATCCATCGGCTGAGCCGGCGGCACGTCTTCAGTAGGTGCAAGCTGCGGCGGTGCGTTAAATCGACTGGGCGGTGTCGCGGGGGCCGCTTCTTCTTGATTCAAGTGGGTCAGCTGATCGCCGAACGGATCATTAAACGGGTCGGCGGGCGCCAGCTTACTTGCTTTTTGCACCCCGCGACCGCCGTTGGCGGAACCCAGCTCGACATGGGCGACCGGTTGCACTTCGCCGCTGGTTCGGCGGACCGGCTTCAGCTCGACCGGCGCGTTGACCCCGGCAGGTTTCGCGACTTCAGGAGCATGAGACACTTTGGTCGAGCGGCGCCACTGCAGGCGGCTTTGCGGCTGACCGTCGGCGGCCCAAAGATCGGCCGCCGAAAAGATTAAGACGACGCCGCACAACGCCCTAGTCGTTGTTTTGATGAACGTCCGGGCTGTAGTTCGGGGCTTCCTGAGTAATAGCGATATCATGCGGATGGCTTTCCCTAACGCTTGCCGGTGTGACCCGGATGAACTTGGCTTCCCTGCGTAGTTCTTCAATCGTTCGCGTACCGCAATAGCCCATGCCGGCTCGTAAGCCGCCGACTAGCTGATACACGAACGGACTCAAATTTCCTTTAAAGGGAACGCGTCCCTCAACTCCTTCGGGGACCAGTTTGCCCCCGTCGCTTACTTCGCCTTGGCGATAGCGCTCTTTCGAGCCTTTCACCATGGCGCCCAGCGATCCCATGCCGCGGTAAACCTTAAAGGTTCGACCTTGATACAGGATGACGTCGCCAGGACTTTCGGCCAAACCGGCGAACAATCCGCCGATCATGACGACGCTGGCTCCCGAAGCGATCGCTTTACAAATATCGCCCGAAAACCGCACTCCGCCGTCGGCGATGATCGGAATCCCGTGTTTAGCCGCAACTTGCGACGCATCGCGAATCGCGGTGACCTGCGGTACTCCGACGCCTGAAACCACTCGCGTCGTGCAGATCGAACCAGGTCCGATCCCCACTTTGACCGCATCCACACCGGCCGCGATCAAGTCGGCACACCCTTCGGCAGTAGCGATGTTGCCCGCCACCACGTCGATAGGCCAATTTTTCTTGATCTCGCGTACCGTCTCGATGACGTTCTTCGAGTGGCCGTGAGCGCTGTCGACGACCAACACGTCGACGCTGTTGTCGATCAAGCTTTGGACTCTTTCAAAATCCATCACTCCGACGGCGGCGCCGACTCGCAATCTCCCCAAGCTGTCTTTCGACGCCTGGGGAAACCGGTTCATCATGTCAATGTCTTTGATCGTGATGAGGCCGGTCAGTTTGTATTCTTCGTCAACCAGTAAAAGTTTCTCCACCTTTTTAGCCGTTAAAATTTGCTCAGCTTCCGCAAGCGTTACGGTCCCCATGGCGGTAACAAGGTTGTCTTTTGTCATAACCTCTTCAATCGGAAGGGTATGCGACTCAAGAAACCGCAGGTCGCGACGCGTTAAGATGCCTACCAGCTTGCCGTCAGCTAGCGTGATCGGCATGCCGGAGACGTTATGCTGCTCCATCACGTTGCGAGCTTCTTGAACCGGTGCGTCAGGTCGCATCGTGACCGGATCGACGATGATGCCGTTGGCCGAGCGTTTTACCTTGTAGACTTCTTCCGTCTGCCGCTGAACCGAGAGATTCTTATGTATCACCCCCAAACCTCCCTCTTTCGCCAAGGCGATCGCCATGGCGCTTTCGGTCACCGTATCCATGGGCGAGCTGATCAGCGGAATATTCAGCTTGATATTCGAGGTCAGTTGCGTTTCCGTCGTCACTTCGGATGGGACGAAATCGCTGTAGCGCGGAGCGAGCAACACATCGTCAAAGGTAATAGCAGTCTTGGCGAAGATCTCGTCCATGTCGCGGCTCCCGAATCTAGCGTGATCGAAGCGGTAGGGGTAAACCCGCAATTATTGCGGCCTGGGCGATTGCTGGCAACGCTTCGCCCGGTCGCCGCAGCCAGGATTAGGAACTATTTGCCCCTTTTCAGCCGCAAAAGTCGCTTGCGACGCTACGGTGAAAGACTAGCGATTACGTCGACGAAAAAGCCCGCGACGCCGCACCGCGGCGGCCGAGGATTTTTCCGCTAAAATCGCTTCGTAGCTAATGAGACTCGTGGTCGTGCGATTGATGGGTCTTCCGGACGAATCGACCGTGGTGCTGCTGCTGGCGACGACGAAGCCAGGAATTTCAGCGCAATGAATTTCTACGGAAGTTGTCGAAGTTTTTTCGGGCACCACAATCCGGGTCCGAAAAAATGCGACCGATTTATTCTCGGCCAAAACAGGGTAGGGCATTTCCAGGGCGATTGGGTCGGTTGCAATCGTTTTGATAATTGCGTCGCCGCCGATCGATTTCGCTTCAAATCGACGACGCAGCACCCAGGGCGCAGTCGTCGGACAATATAAGACGCTGCCGCTAATTTCTTCTTCTTGCCCAGTGATCACGACCTTTCGGACTTGGCAGCGATGCTGAATGCCGTTGACCGACAGAGCCTCATCTTCGCCAGGCGTAACCGTCGCCGAATAGCGTTCAGGCTCGCCGCTTATTCCGCTACGAAACGAAAGGGTCGGCTTATCAAAAACCTGGCCGCCAACTTCCGATTGCGATTCGGTTTCAAGCACGACATAGTCGTCTCCCACCTCTTTTAAGCGGATCGTCTGCGTCGTCACATTGGTCGGCCCCGCTACCCCATCTTGATACACCTGCGTGGTATGACGCAGTTTCTTCCACGAACCTGGAGCGAATCGAGCCCACTCGTGGTGATCATGCGGGGTCAAAAGATTGGGAGTATCTTGCGCAGCGCAAAGGCCAATACTGGATAGCCAGATCAAAATCGCAAGTCGTGTCATTTCGCCCAACACTCTAATTCCCAAAAAGCCCAAAGGCCGCCAATCCCCCTTAAACTACGCTGCCTACGATGTTTTCGCAATCAATCTTCGCCATGTTCCCGATCAAACGGCCTATTGGGAGGGCTCTTCTAGTCCTAATGGGAACATCGCTGCGACCATAAAATCTTGTCTCGGAAAAATTCCCCTCAGATCGATTTCGATCCGTTCAGCTTTTTCCCTCACATAGAGGGGATACAGATTTTCGCGAAGTTGCGCTCTAATCGACTGCGGGTCGCCGTCGCTTGGTGCGATCGCAACGCAGAAAGAATCAATCGGCGCTCCGCCTGGCACAAGTTGCGACTTGCAAGGTTCGACCGACGCCGATTCGATAAGCGGCGAAGCGACGATTTGCTCCGCCAGACGGTTGGCGCGTAATTCAAGATTCTCTTGCGAGGTCGTTAACAAAGAAAGGAGCGGAATTTCGTCAGCAACGAAATCGCCGACCCGATAAATCTCTAACGTCTCCGCCAATACGGCCAACGACAACGGCGCCGGGGCGGTCAACGGAAACAGTGGCGATTGCCGCAACGCTTCGATCGAACTGCGCTGGCCGACCAGCAAGCCCGCTTCTGGTCCGCCTAGCAAATGATTACCCGCAGCAATCACAAGATCGGCGCCTGCTCCGACGGCGTCCTTTACGTTCCGTACGTCGAGTCCGCGATACTCGTCACGGTTTTGCAAACCGCCGAGCCCGATATCGTAGATCAGCGAAACGCGCCGCGATTTCGCCAATGCGACAAGTTCGGAAAGGCTGGGAGTCGTCGATCGAGACGCGCCGCCAAAATTGCTGTCGTCGACCACCAGGATTGCGGCCGTTTCGTCATCGATCGCTTTTTCAAAATCGGCGAGCGAAGCGGAATTACTCGCCCCAACTTCGGCCAGCCGAGCGCCTGCTCCAGCGATTAAACGCGGTAAGTGGATCGCATCGAAAGTTTCGCCTAGATGCCCACGCGCGACGACTAGCTTGCGTCCTGCCGCCAACTGATTCAAGGCGAGATGCAGCGCCGACTCTCTCGTATTGACGATTGCGGCGTCCGGGGCGCCGGCTAACTCGGCGATGAGCCGAGCCGCCTCGGCTTGTGAAGCGCCCGACCTGACGCCTCTGGATTCGGGCGAAGCCGAGCAGAGTTGCGTCGTGTGGTAATCACGCAACCGGGCGTAAGCGCCTTGAATCGCACGTTCCGCCAGCGCGCACTTGCCTAATTCGGTCGCCAGCATGATTCCCGTGCCGTTAATCGCCGCTTGAATGCCGGGCGGGGCGTCGCTTGCCAGCCAGCGCGAAATCGACTCGGCCAACTGCTGCAGTTTTGGGGCCGGAAAATCGGCCACGCGCGTCTTGAAATCGCGTTGATAACGATCGAGATAGGCGCCGACGCTGCTTACCAGCGCGGTCGAACCCATCGTTTCGCGCAGCTTTTTCAGCGGCGGTCGTTCTAGTAATTCGCTAACAGTCGGCAGTTTGCCGAATAGATTCGATGGCATCCGATTCTCCCACAGGGCTTTTCCTCAATTATCGCCCCGTAGCGGCGCCCCCGACAAGGCGCTATAGGAAGAGCGCCGAATAGGCTTCGGCTGAAGAATCGCTTACCGCAACTCCGCTGGTATCTCAAGACGAACCGGAATTAGCACCCCCTTCGATTCGGAACTAGCGTTCCGGGCGCTTTCCAGCAAGAGTTGCCCCCATTGAAAACCCTGATCCTCGGGGGTCATCGTCGATCGTATCGCCGGATAGGGCAGGGGCTTGGTCGTGCCGAGAAAATAGTCGGCGACGGCGACCGGAACGTCTTTTTGCGGAATCAAACCGGCGCCTTCGATCGCCTCGTAGATCGGTTCGATCATTTGCCAAGGCCGAAGCAAAATGCCTGGCACCTCATCGCATGTTTCTAGAAAATGTTGGATTTCGCCCCGAACAATTTTAGGATCATGCGGCAAACTGCGAACGATCAAAGCGTTGGCCGAAAGTCCCGCTTCCGACGCTTTTTCAGCAATCGCGTCGGCCACTCGATAGTCGCCCGCCCCCAAACCGGGACGCTGACGGGTGATCATTAAAATCTTTCTGCGCCCCTTCGACAGCAGATAGTCTGCCAGCAATCTCCCTAACTGTTTTTGATCTCGATCGATGTAAGAGAGCCCCTGGCTAGACGCGTAAAGGCTGCCCGCAATCACCGTCGGCAAACCTGTATCGCGAAACGCCATTTGAATCTGCACGGTCGAATTGAAGAGAATAAACCCTTCGCTGCCTCGTCTGGCCAAGGCTTCGCTGATGATCTCGCGCAAATAGCGTTCTTCTTCGTGAGCCGAGAGCGGCACAAACTCAAACGAGACGTGCGTTCCCGGCAGCGCGTTCTGCAGACCAAATAGCGAATCGGTCGTAAAGATCCCTTCTTCGATCAGATGGTGATCGTACATCAGCACGTGAACGCGCTTTAGCTCGGCGCCATCGCCGTTTAGGTCAAAATCCTTCCCCACAATGGTGCCGACACGTTGCTTACGCTCGATCACCTTGCGTTTGACCAATAACTGCAGCGCTTGCGTCGTCGGCGCCGTACCAGCATGAAGCATGCGGGCCGTTTCAGCGGTGGTCAGATAATGATCGCCAGAGCGTAATCCGCGTTGACGGATATCGGCCTCTATCTTCCCGGCGAGCTCTGCGATCGTGGCAGATTGCTGAATGTTGGACATGGGCAAAAGGTTAGCAGAAAAAGAACTACCCAGCAATAATTATTACTGAAATGCAGTTTTATTTGAAATCCAAAAAACCTTAATCGGTATTATTGCGCCAAGATCGATCGTTGCAAACTCGAAACTCGCAAATAAGATGCTTCCGTGTAGCGCGATCAGCCTTCACCCCGACGAACTCCCTCAACAGCAACAGCCTCTTTTCGCCCATTACAGCCAACATTTCGGCAACCCACATTGATTTAGTGCAGTATGAAATGAAAAGTTTACGAATTGAGGCCTTGGTTTTTCGTCCCAGCTTCTATATATTTCTGTAGTGAAGTTATTTTTATTTGGACTCAGTAATTATTCGCCTGCTCACCAGAAAATGCGACGCCGCAGCAGGCTGCCGACTTGCCCGATGCTGCCATTGCCAGGGCAGGACGGCCCGCACAAGGCAATCGCATAAACATGACCTAATCACCCGTTTCTCCTTTCTTTTACCTATCCGGCCCCACTTGGAGTCAATCATGCTGCCCTACATTTCAAAATCCCGGACACGTGGTTTCACACTGGTCGAACTGCTGGTGGTGATCGCCATCATCGGCGTCTTGATCGCTTTGT
>JBITAD010000520.1:0-1554 GCA_044439945.1 Blastopirellula sp. JB062 | reverse complement strand
CCGCCGTGCAGCAAGCACGCGAAGCGGCTCGTCGCTCGGCATGCACGAACAATTTCAAACAAGTTGGCCTCGCGATCCACAACTATCACGACACGCACCGCGCCTTTCCCATTTCCGACCATTTCTCTACCAACAGTTGCGGCGGCCAAGCGCCTTGGAACGCCAATAACCACCATTACTCTTGGGGCGCCCACATCTTGCCGTACCTTGAGCAGTCGGCCGTTTACGACAACATCTCGTTTGAACGCAACTACAACTACAAGTCGAACACGCTGGAAGATATCGGCATGACCATCGATGCGTATCTTTGCCCCAGCGATCCTCAAGGCGACCCCCGTACTATCCGGACCGGCGCCATTAGCAACGGCGGCCCCGACAACAAAGATGACCTGGGGCGTAGCAATATGGCCAGCACGGCCGACTCGCGCGACTGGCTCTGCGCTTCCAACCGTGCCAGAATCGACGGCGACGGCATCCTTTTCAATTACTCCCGAACCAAGTTCGCCAGCGTGACCGACGGAACCAGCAACACGTTCCTGGTCGGCGAAGTCACAGGCGGCAAAAGCGGAAGTTATGAGGGGAACTATTGGTCGGTCATGAATCACGCCGATACGGCCGGCGGCATCAATGGCCCGCACACCATCCCTGGCGGACTGACCGGAACGTGGTCGCTCGACACGCAAGAATTTTCGAGCTATCACCCCGGCGGTTGTCATTTCCTGATGGCGGACGCCAGCGTCCATTTCCTCTCGGAAAATATCAACCAACTTACGCTGGCAGGCTTAACGACTCGCGGCGGCGGAGAAGTGGTCAGCGAATACTAAGCGATCCAGTCAATCGCAGCGATGAAACCTGGCTCGGCTTGGTTTCATCGCTTGAGTCAAGCGGCGCTCGAAGCCGACTCGCTTTCGCATTCGGGGCGTCTTCATTTGGCGGCGCCGCAAACTCCACAACGTTCAAACTAGAAGTCGCCTCAATTGCGCCAACTTTCGCGGAAAGCTTCAGTGAGAGAGACCAGCATGTACCGATGGCTAATTATTCTTCCTGCATTACTGCTACTATCTGGCTGCGGCAACAAGCAAAGCGGCCCCCAACGGGTCGTCGTTGAGGGAGCAGCCACCTACCAAGGCAAGCCGATCGAACGCGGAGACATTCTGTTTACGCCGGTCGTCGGAAGTTCAAATCCTGCTTCAGGCGCGATCATCGAAAACGGTAAATTTCGAGCGGATAATAAGGGAGGCGTACCAGTCGGTAAATTCTCGGTAAAGATCACCGGCGTGCGCGTGACCAACCCTGGCCAAGTCGGCGATATCGAAGAAGTGATGCAGTACATTCCCGCCAAGTACAACGAGCGAACGACGCTCGAGATTGAGATTCCGGCGGATGAGCCTCAGATGCAACACGACTTCACGCTTGAATAAAACGAATCGCTCGTTTTTTCGAGCATGTCATTTCTCTCAATCGCCTGACGCACGCAAGAAGAAAATCTGCCGCAATCTCGCACTTAGCGAGAGAATGCGCGGACAAACAAAATAGAGCAGCATGAACGGAAAC
>JBITAD010000519.1:0-8038 GCA_044439945.1 Blastopirellula sp. JB062 | reverse complement strand
GATAATCTTCGTACCGGACGGTCAAGTCGATTTCGACCCCACTGCGTGCTCGAACCGCTTGACGGCGGAAGTCGTCAGTAAAATTCTGCGGATAGTTCCAAACATGGCTATGGACGTCGATGATCATATCGTCTCCAGGGTGCTGCAAAGCAAATCGAACAGGCGATCGACTTCGGCGATCGTTTCGGGGTCGACTCGATAGGCGACGGGACCGCGGACGATTCGGTTTTTAAAGACGCCTTGGCGAACGAGCAGGTGTTTTTCGATGGCTAGAAAGGCGTCAAGATTATGCTGTGCGGCGACAATCGCCGAGATCGGCAGCGACAATTGATAGATGCGTTTTTGATCGCCTGCTTCGAGGGCTTGGTAAAGCGCCACGATACCGCGAATCAAATCGGCGCCGGGCATCGTTCCGACGATTCCGCGGCGATAACTATCGACCAGAGCAATGCCGCCGGTGCCTTCAAAGATATCGGCCTGGCCGTCGGTTGCGTCGCGCAGCGCCGATAGTCGCGGTCCAATCGGCGTCGCCTCGGGCTTGAACAGGATGCGTTGTTTACCAAAGCGGCGCAGCAGATCGGCTTGCATCTTGATCGACATCGGCTTGCCGACATATCCGCTGGCGTCTTGGACGATGATCGGCAGCGAGATCGTTTCCACGATTGCTTCGTAATAACGGAGCAGTTCGTCTTCTAGCGAGCCGATCGATACGGGGGGAATCGCCATGACAGCCGTGGCGCCGATTGTTTCGGCATGTCGCGAATTCTCGCTGGCGATCGCGGTTGATTCGCCGCCGACGCTAATCACGACAGGGCCGCGATCGCCGACCATTTCGCAAACGCGACTTGCCAGCAAGCGGTTTTCGCCCGTCGACAAGCGAAGGACCTCGGATACCATCGCCATCACGACGCCGTCTGAACCGCACTCGAAGAGCCAGTCGATTTCGTGTTGCAGCGTTGCAAAATCGATATCGCCTGATTCAAGGTAGGGAGTTTGAAATACAGGTAATACGCCATGCAGCGAGTCAGGGCGGCGGCTCATGTCAGCATTCCTCGAGTATCGACGTCAGCGGTCGAAATTGTCTGTTGCGCGGTCTGCAGATAGACCGAATCTTGCAAGTTGACGCAGGGGCAAATGTGGTTGGGGATTAGAGTAATGCGGTCGCCGACCTGTGGGCGTGAGTCGCAATCCGAAAAATCGATTTCGCCATGCTCTTCGCTTAGTTGAGCGACCCGGGCGAGAGGGTATTCGATTACATAGCCATGACCGGAGTTCGGCTGGGTGACGTTTCGGTCGCTGGTTAGCGTTTTCGTGCCGGCGTCGATAACGCATTTTCCGGCGACGGCCGTACTGACGACCGTGCAGACGATCGCCGCCGCGCACTCTTCAAGCTCGCAAAAGCCGGCGCGAACCGTATTCATGTCGTTAAACAGGTAGGTGCCTGGTCGGATTTCGGTATGAGATCGGAGCAGGTGCGATTGAAAAGCGGTCGGCGTCGAACCGCCCGAGACGATGTCGGCCGATAATCCGTGTTGGCGCCAAAGCTCGATCACGGCCGAGATCGCATCATCGACCTGCCCAAGGGGCGCCGCTTGTTCGGCGGCCGGTTGCCAAATGTGGCCGGGGTAGAAAAAAATGCCGTCGAGACGTAGCGATTGTCCGGCGCGGTCAACCTGTTGAGCAAGCTCAAACGCCGCTTCTGGTGATGAAACTCCGGTGCGATTCGCGCCGACGTTAACGTCGATCAAGACGCCGATGGTCGATTTCGCATTTCGAGCCGCAGCGGCTAAAGCGTCGATCCCAAATTGAGAATCGATTGCCACGCGTACGGTATGATCTTGCGCGAGCGTCGCCAAGCGTCTGCTGCGAGCCGGGTCAATCGCCGGATAGGCGATAAGGATATCGCGAGTTTCTAGCCCCATGACTTCGGCTTCGCCTGCCTTAGCGGCCGTCAGGCCGGTGGCGCCATGCTCCATTTGCAGACGCGCGAACAGGCGAGACTTATGCGTTTTTGTGTGCGGACGAACTTTTATCTGATGCTGGTCGGCGTATTGATGCAATCGCTTCAGATTGCGACTCACCGTGGGCAAATCCAGCGCCAAAGCTGGCGTGGAAGCGAGTTTTTCTTTGGCGAATTCAAATCGATTTACCACGCGGTCCAACCTCCGTCGACAAGCAAGTTTTGACCGGTGACGTAACTGGCGGCGTCGCTGGCCAGAAAAACGAGCGGTCCGACTAGCTCTTCAGGCCGTCCCATGCGTCCCATTGGCGAATGCGTGCAAAGGTTTTCGACCATCGCCGGTTTCGCTTTGGCTGACGGGAAGGGCCCCGGCGAAAGGCAATTGACGCGGACGCCGTCTTTCGCCCAATAAACGGCCAAGTGACGCGTCATATGAATCACGCCCCCTTTTAACGCGTGATAGGCGACCGGGCTCGCGGGGGCGATGCCAGCGTAAGCGTCGGGGTAAGAGCCGACGACGCCGTACATCGAGCCGAGAAAAATAACGCTGCCTTGGCCCGAACGCGACGTTAGATGGTCGTGCAGCAAGCGAGCGAGCAAAAAATAGCCGCTGGCGTTCTGCAGTTGTCGCGTGAATTGTTCCGGCGTCGTCGAGGTCCAGTCGGCGGTGGTCGGTTCATGCCCGTTTGCGACTAGGACGTCGATTTTGCCAGCCAAATCTAAGGCGAGTCGAAAACCGCTTTCTATCGAGTCGGTTGCTTGGTGATCGATCTCGACCGCGAAATGTTGCGAATTGCCTATAGCCGGCAAGCTGTCGGCAATTGTCTGCGCTTGATCCATGCGTCGGCTGCTGATTACGACGTTTGCACCCGCTTCAGCAAGGCCTTGCGCCATGGCCGAACCTAGGTAGCCGGATGCGCCGGTCAATAGAACAGTGCGCTCTTGCAGCGAAAAGATCGGGTGGGTCATCGATATCTCAAGCAGAAAATTAAGAGATGGTTTGCCAGGCTTCGGTTCGCCAACTGTCTAAGGCCGCGACATTCGCGCGAAGCGTTGCGACGCCTTCGGTAAGATCGCACAAGGGGCGCGACTTGCCCTCCATCGCATCCAGGAACGAGGAGGCTTGAAGGGTGAAAAGCTCGTCACGTTCAAGCGGCTGGCGCTCGATATCTTTCCAGGGGGCGTCCGGTTCGGTTGCAATGCGCCAGCGATGCTGATGCGCTTCCCAGCGTAAGACGCCGCGTTGGCAAACGACGGTGATTGTCATTTCGTTAGCGGCTTGGTGCTGATTGAGCGTATAGTTGGCCATGACTCCGTCCGCATGCCGCGCAATGGCATGGACGGTATCCTCGACTTCAACGCCATCTAGAACCAAATGGCCGGCGTCGACCGCAATCTTTCGCATGTCGCCTACGAGCCATTGGCTGGCGTTAAAGACGTGGGTTAACGCGTCTTGAATAGCGCCTCCGCCGCTGGCGTGATCACGATAATAAGTGTCGCGATAAGCAGGGCGATAGGTGGGGAAATTTTGCCCCCCATAGGCGATCAGCTCTAACGGTCTTCCATAGGCGCCGGAGAGGATCGCATCGCGCATTTGGCCAAGCAACGGGTTAGCTCGATAAACATAGGCGACCCCGATCGTTAAGTCCGATTTCTGGGCTGCGGCGGTCAGCGCGTCAACCGAAGCCAAGTCCAGGCTTAGCGGTTTTTCAATTAACAGATGCAAGCCCTGCTCAAGCAGTTGCAGCGCTTGCGGCATGTGCATGGGGGCAGGCGTCGCGATCACGGCGCCGTCGAACTCGCTTTGCCGCACCGCTTCTTCCAGTGATGCGTAACCGGTTGTTTGGTATTCGGCTGCGATGGCGGCGCGTAACTCCGCCCGAGGTTCGACAAACGAGACTGCCGTTCTTTCCGTCGCTAAAAAACAACGCAAGTGACGCAATCCGATCGAGCCTGCTCCGACGATCAATAGGTGATGCGGAGGGCGATGCACTAGCGAGCCTCCTGGTAATGAGTCGCTGCGCCATTGCCTGGCGAAGGGGGGGCGATTTGATCGAACGCCAGCGATAGATCTGATTTCATTTTGTCTAGCGCCTGTTTGATGAAGACGATATCGCAGCCATGGAAGAGCAAACGCGCCCCGCGATCGGCGAACTCTTTGGCTTTCTGAATGGTTGAGCAGGTCGCCGCCCATGGCTTACCTGCCTTGAGAGTCGCCTGAATGATTTTTTCTTGGGCGGCTAGGACGAGCGGATGATCAAACTCGCCTGGAATGCCGGAGAGTATGGAGAAATCGCCTGGGCCGAGCATGACCATGTCGACGCCGGGTACCGCCGCGATTTCGTCGACGTGATCGAGCGCCTCGGGGTCTTCGATTTGAATGATGACAAACGTTTCTCGGTTCGCTTCGGCCAGATATTGGTTGAGCGGGGTCAGCAGATAGGGCACGTCAGGGCCGCTGGCGTCGCAACCGCGTCGACCGACCGGAGCAAATTTGGCCCATTTGACGACTTCTCTCGCTTCTTCGGCGGAACTGCAGCGGGGATACATGATGCCGTTTGCGCCTGCTTCTAGCATGCGGCCCATCCGCATGAATTCGCCTTTTGCGGGGCGAACGACGACGTCGGCGTCGCCGGCGCGGGCGGCTCGAATCAGGTGGACCATCGACTCGAGGCCGGTCGCATGGTGCTCCATGTCGAGCCAGATCGCGTCAAAACCCATCAAGGC
The DNA here is from genome assembly GCA_044439945.1 of Blastopirellula sp. JB062. Taxonomy (GTDB): domain Bacteria; phylum Planctomycetota; class Planctomycetia; order Pirellulales; family Pirellulaceae; genus Blastopirellula. The sequence continues at coordinate 3,351 of JBITAD010000519.1, read as the reverse complement.
CGTCATTTCGTAGACGTCAGGCGAGTTTAAATGCAAGGCGGTTCCGAAGGCGGGGACGTCGCTGCTGATTTTGGTGAGAACTTTGCTGCGTCGCATGAGAGGTACTTTTTTCGTAAGGGATGGAGGCAGCGACTTGCTGCGTTGTTTTCTCGGGTCGGTATGAGTTCGGCTATTGATCAGCTTTTTTATGCTCAGGCGACGAGGTTTTCGCTACGCGTCGTTTGGCAAGCAGCGCGTAAGCCGCCGCTTGGCGTAGGCCTAGCGGCGATTGCTCCGCAAGGTCGTCTGCCGGGTCGGCAATTGCGACTAGTTCTGAGGTTGGCAGTTCTTTCCAGGCCAAGGCGCGTTGGTTAGAGTCGTCAGATTTCAATAGTTGCGCGACCGCTTCGTCGCCCACTGCAAACGCCAAGTAAGGATAAGCGGTTGAGTCATCTGATTCGGCGGCGTAGGCCTGCTTGATCTGGGCTTTGATTGTTGGGGAGAGGTCATTCAAATGACCTAGAACAAAGGCTGCGCGTAGGCGACGAGCGTCGTCAGACGCCTCAAGTTCTGCGAGCAGCGATTGGATGTGCGGGGGCGAGGATTGCTGTTGCAGTAAACGCCAAATTGCGAACGCTCGACCAGGATGGTCGGGGGCTTGAGCGAACTCTTCAACGGCCTTTCGCTCTGCGTCGGATGTTATCGGCGCTTGCAGTTTGCCAAGCGTTTCGAGGGCATGCAGGCGGTCGTGCGCATCGTGGTCAAGCAAGACGCTACGAATGCGGGCTACATACTGGCTTCTTAATTCTGGCGTGGCTTCCGCCTGAGCGAGAACGCGCCAAACGCCGATGCGATATCGCGGAGTTTCGCACTCTTTTTGCGGTTGAAATGCCGACAATACGGCCGCCGTATCGTTTAGTCGAATCAAGTATTCTGCCGCGTGAACGCTGCTCCATTCGCCCTTCGCGGCGAGAGAGTCAAGCAAGATCGCTTTGCTGGTTTTCTCGCTCGAGCTTAAGACGACTTCGGCGCTGCTGGCCTTGGTCGCGGTAAAGATAGCGACGATCGGCAAGAGAGCTTTGAAAACGGATGTGAATGCCACGGACTGGGCTCCAGTGAGAGCGGGCTAATAGTGCTAAGGGGCGGAGTGTGTCGCAAGCGTGCTGCCAGCGTTGAATGAAAGCGGAAGTTGGCGGATTTCGTTGGAATCGATCGGCATTTGGCCGTTGTGCATTTTTGTGAGCAGTTCAATCGCTTGTTCGCCCATGCCAATTTCATCGATCGTTACCGAGGAGAGATGGTTGGCGATTCCTCCGCCGCGATAAGTTCCGCCGAAACCGACGAGCGATACGTCTTGCGGCACGCGGATGCCCCGTTGGGCGAGCAGCATATAGATCGTCTCGGCCAGCGAATCAAAACCGCAGAAAATTGCCGTGGGGGTTTCTGGTTTTTCAAAAATTGCGTCGATTGCTTGGGCGCATTCTTTTTCCAACGCGGCGTAGTTGGTCGGTTGCCCTGTGCCGACGAAGACGTCGATATGAAAGCCGCTGCCGATCGCTTTGCGAAAGCCGCGTTCGTACAGGTTGGTCGCGAGGCTGGCGGAGCTTCCGAAAAAAGCGGCGTGGCGATGGCCTGCGTTGCTAATTTTTTCGCCGGCTCGCCGACCGATTTCCTCGAATGGAATCGATAAGAGGGGAGCTTGCACGCCGTGAACGGGACGCGAGCAGCAAACCACCGGAATATTGTTTTTTTGCAATTGGCGGACGTGAAACGCCGGAGTTACCGGGTCGGTTGTGGGCACAATCGCCACGCCGGCGACGCGCAGATCGATCAGTTGTAAGACGGCGCTGGCTTGCTTATCGACGTCGTTGTTGGAGTTGCAGACGACCACTTGGTTATGTAAGTCGGCGGCTGCGCGTTCGAAGCTGCGCTGGAATGAAGGATAGAAGGCCGTTTCCGTCTCGGGAACGACTAGTGCGAAGAGGCTTTGCGACTTGCGTAGACGCTGGGGCGCTTCGTCATGGACGAACGTTCCCTTGCCGTGCACGCGCAGTACGAGACCGTCGCGTTCTAACGCGGCAAGCGCTTGGCGAACCGTGCTGCGGGCAATCTGCAAGTTTTCCGCCAGGCGATTTTCGGACGGTAAGGCCGCGCCTGATTTCAGGGCGCCAGATTCGATCTGCGAAACGACATACTCTCGCAGTTGCTCGTATTTAGGTTGCCCAGAGGTTTCGTCGGCAGAAGCCCGTTGGGCCATTTCTTTGAGGTTGAGGGCAGTCATGTGCTCACCGTGTGATGGTTGTATGTACAAGATAATACCAGGCGAGAAGAGAAGGTCAATCCGATTCCCAGTTGTAAGGGGTGGTGTTGGCGTTCGGTAGCCCGTGAATCAGCCTGTTTCCGCTGGAAATAGCTGCGGAAGGAGATTGCATAGGCGAAAAAACTGAAAAACTTGTAGGTACCTATTGTAATCGAGTGTTGGCGGCGATAGTGTGGGGATTGTCCAATTAATGCTTCCTAGGGAGGCAAGTTCATTGGAGGTTCTGGGCGAAAAAAATGCGGGCTCTTGCGTGTCGACTCAGGATTGCAAGCCCGCTTGTTCCGCTCGAATTGGAGGCCGCACTAGTCGAATATAGCCCTCATTATGCGAGGGTCTTATCTAGCCGTTTTTCAGGGAGTACGTTTTCATGGGTTCATTTCTTCGTCGAAAGCGCAGTGATCTACGAGGCTTTACGCTTGTCGAGTTATTGGTGGTAATCGCCATTATCGGCGTCTTAATCGCCCTGTTGTTGCCGGCGGTGCAGCAGGCGCGCGAAGCGGCACGCAGGATGCAGTGTCGTAATAATTTCAAGCAGGCGGCGCTTGGCCTGCATATGTATCACGACGTCCATCTGACGTTTCCGCCGGGCGTCATCTACTCGAATCCCACGGGATGCGGCGGCGGTCCAAGGATTGGCTTCTCTTGGTCTGCGTTTATTTTGCCGATGCTCGAGCAGTCGGCAATTTACGACAATCTTGATTTTCGTCTCGATTATCACCGGCAGCAGCAAGCTTCTGGCTCGACGTCGGTTTGGGTGACGAAGGGAAATTTGGGGGAGATCATTCCCACTTATCTTTGCCCTAGCGACCCATATGGCGATCAGCGCACTGCAAACAGCGGCAGTAACGCATATGAAGGGACCGACGGAAGCAGGAATGATGATGCGGGACCGACCAATATCAGCGGCGTCGCCGATGCGACGCAGCGACTATGCGGAACAGATGCGACGGATTCGCAATTTCAGACTGATCCGTCTATCGCAGGCGGCATTTTGCACGCTTACAGCACGACGACGTTTGGCAAGATTACCGACGGTACGAGCAATACCTTTC
>JBITAD010000518.1:0-8086 GCA_044439945.1 Blastopirellula sp. JB062 | reverse complement strand
TGGCCCTGTTGAGGCTGGCCCGGCTTCGACTCGCTTTCGCTTGATTCGCCAGGCTTTTGTTCTTTACCGGACGAGGTCTCTTCAGAGGGTTGTTTCGAGTCGTCTGAGTTCGGTTTTCCCGGTTCGCCCGATTGCGGATCGGCGGGCATCTCACCGGGTTGGTTTTCTTTTGATTCCGGCTTGGAGTCGTCGCCAGAATTGGGTTCGCCCTCTTTGGGCTCGTCGCCGGGCTTGGCGTCTTTCGGTCGCGAGTTGTTTGAGTCGCTTGGTTGGTTATCGTTTGAGTTGGGCTCTTGGTCGCTTGATTCGCCTTGGGGTTGCGTCTCTTCGTTCTCTTGCATGCGCTGCGCTAATTTGGCGGCGTCTTGCGACAGTTGGTCTTGTCCGTCGGAAAGGCGTTCGGTTTCTTCGCCTCCTTCCGAGCGGCCTTGCAGGCTTCGTTGACGATTGAGAAGCTTGCGCGTTTCTTTGATGTACTCGCGAATTCGTTCTTGTTCGGTTTTCAATTCGTCGTCGCGATTTTCGCTTTGCAGCAGTTGCAGCAAGTTAGCGAGATCTTTCGAGACGTCTTTTTGCCCGTCGACGGCGCGCTTTAGTTTGCCATCTTTTAAGATGGCGGCCAGCGCTAGCAGTTGCGAGCGAATGAGTTTGTCTTTGCTAGAGTGGGCCGCTTCGCGCAGCAGTTTGGCGCGCTCGGGATTTTCGATTTCGTCGATCTCGGCCATCTTGATCATCAGATCTTCGAGCCGCGAGAAACCTTTGGCCAGGCGCTCTTGGCGTTCGGCCAAAGCGGCTTCGGGCTTGGCGGCTTCCGCCGTAGGCGGCTGAGCGTCGTCTTGGGCCGACAGACAGGCGGCAAGCGATAGAAAGACGGTGACCGCAGACGCCGTAAGCGACAAATTGCGTAATTCGAACATCGGTCGGTCCCTCCTGGGCGGCATTGCCCGCCGTTACTCCAGTTTAAGCGGATTGTCGGAATCCGACGACTCTAAATTAAATAGGTCGCGGAATAGCCGCTTTTGTTCGGTTTCGGTATCTTTTTGCAGCTCTTCTTGGAGTTGGATGATTTCGCGGATCTGATCGACTAATTCGTTGAAAGTCTCTAGGTCGAGCATTTTGTCAAGCACTTGCTGCATCGCCAAGATGATTTCGTCGGTTTCGGCGATGGCGGCTTGAACGGCCTCCACCGATTGGGTGGGATCGTCCAGCGACGCTTCGAGCTGCGTAATGGCCGCGCGTAGTTGCGGCTGACGCACGTCAGCAATTTGATTGATCGGGCCGATCACGTCATTTTCAAGACGTTCTTTGCGTTTCTCGGTATCAACCCGGTTATTAATGATCTCTTGACGAATTTCCTCGAACCCGGCGGCGACTCCCCGCAGTTCGTCTTCGGCTTTTCGGCTGGCTTGGGGAGTTCGCTGGACGCGTAGCAATTGCAGTTCGATCGCTTGCTGCCGTTTGGCGACCGGATCGGATGCGTCGCCTTCTTTCAAGTCGTCCGAGGAAAAAGCGCTGGGACCGGCGGCGATACGTTTGGCGTCAAATTGAACGCGGACAAATTCTTCGCGCAATTCTTGGGTTTCGCGCAGAATTTGTTCAAAGCGTCGGCGGAGACCTAGCTCGCGCGCTTCGAGTAACGACAGCAGCTTGCTAGGCGCGACCACGTCTAGCGGATATCGGGTGCTGGCTCCAATGTTGGGGCCGCCGGTCAAATCGTGCAGATCGCTCGCTTTGAGGACGAGCGACACTTGATCGCCGGCGACCAAGTCTGGCGCTTGGGGCGTTTCTTTCAGGTCGAACGCATCCTCGACGGCGCCTTGAGCGGACGGCTCAATGGCGAACGGGGCGACGTCGCCGTCGTTCGGTTGAACTTCGAGCCAGACGTCTTTCGTTTCGTAGTCGTCGGCGACCGTGCCTTGCAGCGGGATGCGAGCCTCGGGCGTGATCGACGTGCCGATGCCCGCAAGTTGTAAGTTGACGTTGGGCGCCTGGTCAGCCACGGCGGCGATCCGCACTCGATACGGAGATTCGCTATAAATGCCGTCGCTATCAAACAGAGATAGCTCCAGCGACAAGTCGTCGCCGAGCGGCGGAAAGTTCAGTTCAAATTGATCGGTCGGTTCGGGCAAGGTCAGTTCGCGGTTCGTTTGCTCGCGCAGATTCGCAATTTCGACCCGGACGATCGGTTTGTTCGTTTTCGCAAACAGTATGAATTGCGAACCGATCGGCAATTCGGAAGAAGAGGTCAGATCAGAGACCCGTGGCAACAAATTGGTATAGGCGGGCGGGGTCGCGTCGACTTGCATCTTCAAAATCGTGGGGCTGTCGACCGTTTCGATGCGAAGATCACGGAGGCGATGATCATAGCCGATGACGTCGAAAGAAATCGACGACAAGATGCTCTTGAGCGGCTTGCGTTGAAAGATATAGCGTTGAAAGTCGTTGCGCGCGGCGCCAACCCGCTGCATCGCCACGCTGCCGCCTGCCCCGTCGGCCGTTTGATAGACGATCGAGCAATAAGTTGGCACCACTTGGGCGTCGGCGCGGGCTCTGACTAATAGTTTGGGAGAGGAGCCGCGAGCGACGGTCGCCACGCCGTTTTTAAACGGGACGACTTCGATCACGTCCGCGGCGGTCGTACCGTCAGCCGCAATCGCGGGACGGCTGACTTCGACTCCGACGACCTCGATTTGAGCCAAGCGGGGCCAGGTTTCGTCTGACAAGGCGTAGAGCCGACGTCCCCAGGTTTGAAACGAGTCGAGCGAAACGACCGCAAAGACGCCGATGCTGATCAGTAGAGCGGCGGCGACGGCCACGTTCCGCGCTAACGGCCAAGGGTTGAAGATTTCGTTGAGTTTGACTTGTCGACTGCTTTCGACCGCATGGCTGACCGCTTGGCGAATCATCCCCTCGCGAAAGGCGATTTCGGTCAGCTCTTCTTCAACGGGGCTTTCGACCGCGGTCAGTAGGCTTTCGCGAAATTCGGGATAGCGACGCTCGATCAAGATCGCCATGCTGGCGTCTGACATGCGCGTGAGCAAGCGAGCGAGAACCCAGCGGTAAAGGATGTACCCGCTGACCCCAGCGATGCCGATCAAGCAGACGATTCGCGCCGCGCGAGGCATTTCGCTGGCGCCGAAGGTGACCGGCAAATAGTCGATCGCCAAGCCGAGCCAAAAAGTGACGGCGAGCCAAATGACCAGCAGCGCGAGCCCTTCCAGCAGGACGTACATCCGAATTCGTCCGCGCAGCGCGCGTAGCAGGTCGCGCAAATCAGCGGGAATTTCGGGTTGGGAATGGGGCGTCGTCATCTTCGACCGCTCATTAAATTACGCTAATTTCAACAATCGCCGCGTCAGCCATTCGAGGGCCAGGGCCCCGCAAATCAAACCGAGCAGCCAAGTGCGCAGCAAGCGATCGAAGTTGCGATCGACCAAATCAGGCAGCGCGGTATACATATCTTGAGGCGGCAACGTCGCCGGCAAATAAACGGCGGGCAACGCCGATTTGCCCAAAGCGGCGTCCAGCCCTACATAGTAGACGCCGCCGGAGCCGTCGGCGATTTGTCTTAATACGGGGTCGTCGCGTTCAGGACGTTCGATTTCTTTATCTGGCAGACGGACGCGAACGTCGCGAGTTAGCAACGCGTCTTCGCCGCCGCCGGGCAATCGTAATTCAATGTGATAATCGCCTTCGATCAGCGGGGTGAACTGGCCGTGGTATTGGCCTTGCCCCCCCTGTTCCGCCAGTGTCAGCGACAGTTCGTCGCGTCGCCCGTCCGGCCTTGTCACAAGCGCTTTTGCAATCGGGTCGGTCAGCGGCTCATGCTTGGCGTCGGTCAGGTGAGCGCGTACTTCGACCGTTTCGCCGACAAGCAAGCGATCTTTATTGGTCAACAGTACGCCGCGACTTGAGTCGCGTAATAAACGTCCCTGCGAGACGTAACGGATCAGCTTGGTATAGAACTGCTCGAAGTAGCCTTCGTGCAGCGCCCGAATGCGCCACATTTCGGAACTTGCCATAAAGAAAACGCGCCCGGCGCCGTAGAACTGCGTCGCCATGTAAATGGGGGGATCGCTTCCGAGAGCGGCGTCGGGATCGTTGTAGCGCGACAAGACCGACGCCCCCTCTTTTTTGTCGCGGACGGCGTAGTAGCCGTACACGCCGGGGAACTCTTCCCAGCGAGCGGCGCTGTTGGCGCCGTCGTTGCCTAGCCATAAGAACGATTGCGATTGGCCTTCGTTCGTAAAAGAGAGCGGCCACGCTTTTTCAGATCCGAAGCGATCGAGCCCGATCGACGTGCCGCGGCTATGGAACGTGACCGGATACAGTTGCTTGACGACCTCGACCACCGGATCGCCGCGGCGTTGGCTGGCCCATTTGGCCGTATAAACGGGGCCGGTGGTGACGATCAAGCCGCCTGCTTTTTCGGCGACCCAGCGTTCCAGCAGTTCGGCTTGTTCCAGCGTCAATTGCGACCAGTCAGGGTCAAACGCGACGATGCAGTCGTAATTTTCAAACAGGTCGGCCGCATCCTCAGGGAATTGGAATAGCAGTTCGTCGGATTCTTGCGAGATGCCGGGCTCGCCGCTTTGCAAATAAACATGCAACTCGACATCTTTGTCGCGATAGAGCTGATTGCGTAAAAAGCGGAAGTCGCGCGAAGGTCCGCCGGCCATCAGCAAGACTCGATTCTTCCGCTGTATCACCTGAACTTTGACCGTCTTTTGATCGTCGCTGGTATCTTGGTCTGAGCCGGCCGGCGACAAGATTCGCAGTTGATAGGTGCGCTCGCCTAACGACTCCGGCGTGACGTCAAACGTGGTTGCGATCACGGCGCCGTCATCGCCCAATTGCACGCGCCGGGCTTCGCCCTCTAGCGTTTCCTCGCGAAATTGGCCGTCGCTATCGGTCGTGCCGGAAGCGAGTTGGACGTTGATAAAATCGGTTTTTGCAGCGAACGCTTGAATGTAACCGGTGATTTGAAACGCATCGTTCGGAAAGACTCGCGACGGCGCTTCAAGGTCGACCACCCGCAAATTGATCGGGCGGTCGGCAGGACCTAAACCAATCGGAAAGATGGGCGTTTCGGAATCGGCGGCGATCTGGATCGCTTCGCGAATCTCGAGACCGCCGTTGTTGACGCCGTCGGTCAGCAGCAAGATGCCGGCGATCGGACGGCCGCGCTCTTGTTGAACGATTTGTGCGACGGCGTCGCCGATTCGCGTTTCGACGCCGCGCGGTTTGATTTTGTCGAGCCAATCGATTTCGGCGTATGAGGGAGCGGCCGTTTCTTCGTCTGCAGTCGGCTTGGGCGCCGGCTTATCGACGGCGTAAGCTTGAAGGTCGCCTAGCGCCAATTGGCGCAAACTCAGTTCTGGTGCGCGCAAATTGGCGGTCGCCGCTAACGTGGCGGCGACGACCAGCGTAAAGGCGCCGACCATCGACCAAACGGCGGCCGTTTCGCGCCAACTTGGCGCCGTGCGGCGAATGATCAACGCGACCAGATAAGCGGCCAGACTGATCGCCGCGACGCCGAAACTAATCCAAAGCAAGCGGCGTGCCGATTGAAGGCGGGCGTCGGCCGCGGTCGCGTCTTCGGTTTCCGAGATCAAGTCGGCTTGCGGTCGCCGGAAGACGGCTAGTTCCGTCGGTTGGGCCGTTTGGTCAAATTGATAAACCAACACGTCATGCGATTCCCGCAACGATTCAAGCAGTTCGCCTTGCGAAAACTTTTCTACGATCTGTTCGTACCGGGGGGCCGAGCCGCTTTCGACCGAATTGGGCAAGGCCATGCTCAAGCTCGTATCGACCAGCACGACGACACGCGAGTTTTCGTGCATTTCGCTTTCGGTCTTCTTTTCGAGGTTGAAAAAGAAGAGCAGCAGCCCGGTCAATGCGACCAGTCGCAGGCCGGTCAAGGTCCAACGGACGGCTCGCGCTTGTTCAGCCGTATCGCGGCGATAGAGCCAGCCGACTAGCGAAATCATTGCAATGACGATCGCCGCCAGCAGCGCCCATTGGCTCCACTGCGTCATTTCGGCCAGACGCGAGAACTCGTAGGTCGTGCGCGTTGCGGCGGCGTCGGTTTGTGCAAGTAATAGAGTCATCGTGCGGCTCCCGGGGTCGCGGGATGATAACTCGTTAAATAGGCCAGGAACTGTTCCACGATCAGCAATCCCAACAGAGCGTAGAGCAGATAGTCTTGCCAGGCGAAGCTTTCGCTGGCGTTCCAACTGTAATCGACTGATTCGACGGTATGATACGCGAACGAAACCGGGGCCAAAGCGGCTTGCAATGCGTTACGATCGGTCGTCGTCAGGTCGCCTTCCAGCGGATCGACGTTCAACGCGAAGCGACGCAAATCAGGAAGTCCGTCGCTTTGGGTCAGCCAAACGTCGTAAATGCCGGACAAGCCGGTTAACGACTGGCCGGTGATTTCGTGAACGCCTGCATAGTCGAGGGCGAGAAGTTGATTCCCGTCATCTTGTTGGAGCACGGCGCGATCGCGTTTGACCGTCGGCATGCGATCGGCGCCGGGGGCGAAGATCAACGCGTCGTTCCGATAATTCGCCAAATCAACTTCGAGACGAAGCGGGCTGCCGACAAGGCGTTCGCTCGATTGCCGCGCGCCGCTTGCCAAATAGGCCTGAAGTTCGAGAGCCGTGACGATAAAACCGGGCGTAATCGACCAATTGTTCCAATCTGGGGTCAAGCTAGTCAGAAACGTCACAACGCTTCCCTCGCCGACTTGTCGTTCGACGATAAGCGGACGTCCGTCACGCAGCTTGCCAAGGATCGCGCCGTTTTCGCTCGGTTGCCAAGTTGCGTCAAGATCGTAGTATTCCGTAAATTTCAGATCGTTGCGAAAACGGTTTTTTTCGCCGCGGAAGATGGCGAAAATAGGATGCTCTGACGGAACGAAGTCGACGGTCTCTTCGCCGGGAATCGGCGGAGAGAGTTGCTTGCGGCCGATCACCGCCGCCGGCAGCAGCCCTCCTTCATGCAACGCATTTAACGCTTCGGTCGTCGAACCGGGGCCGGCGAAGACGGCGACTCCATGACCGCTGGCGGCATACTGTTTCAGTTTTTCGATCGCATCGCCGTCGAACCGGGGGACGTCTAACAAATAGATCGCGTCAAAACCTTGCAACGTTTCGAGCGACGCGTCGCGTAAATATTGAGGACTGACGACCGTGGGTTGAACGCCGGTGTTTACCGCTTCGCCTGGTTGAAAAACGGCGGTCAGGAAAAAGGCGTTTCGCTGTTTCAAATCGCCGTCGACCAGAAGCACCGGTATGTTCGGCGGCGCGTTCAATATTTGAAAGCGACGATTGTCGCCCGCGACTGCGTCTTCCGGCAATTGCGCTACGGCGACATGCTGTCCGGCGGTCGGAAAATAGATTTGCGCCCGACGCGTTACTTCTTCGCCGGGCGGAATCTCTTCAAAGTAAACGGTCGGCTCGGCATGCGGCGCGCCAAGGCTTTCTCCGGCGTCGCTAAACTTGCGGTCGGCGCCGTCGTCGTGATACGTATGCAGTTTGACTTGCACGCCGGTCGCAGGCGTATCGCCGTAGTTGCGGACGGTCACTTCTAAAAAGGTGGGGACGCCGGCCGCCAAGTTCGCCGTCTCGGGCGCAAGTCGCGTGATGCCCAAATTGACCGGGTTGCGGCGCGAACAGTTGACCAAATGGAGTTCGGCCGTTTGACTCGTCAGATCTTGCAAACGTTGTTTGATCTCTTGCGACGAAGTCCAGTCGCGACGGCGGAAATCGCCGATAAGGTAGACCAACGCATTTTCGTTTTCGACGTTGTCCGAAATAAAACGGTGGACGGCCGAGATCGCTTCGGCCGGACCGACTGATAATTCGGAAGCTTCGACGTTTCGCAACACGTCTTCGAGCGAATCTCGAAACGTGGAATCAAGATCGCTGCCGTTGATATCGACTTGGGCGACGCCTGCTTCGCCGCCGGCGCGTGAGGTGCGCAGCAAGGTCAACCGCTGGGGAGTTCGTTTTTCGATCGCCGTCGCGACGATTTGTTGAATGATTTCGCGGCCGCGGTCCATCACTTCGACGCCCCCGGT
>JBITAD010000517.1:0-8093 GCA_044439945.1 Blastopirellula sp. JB062 | reverse complement strand
ATTCGTCGAGCTTGCCTTCGTACTCTTGCTGAATGGCGTAAATCTCTTCTCGCTGCTCTTCGCTAACGACTTGGTTATAGAAATTTGGCAGCCGGCCGCGCGGCTGACGACGAGGCTTCGTCTCCGCCTTCTTCATGGCGGCCGCTGGTTCTTCAGCAGCGAACGAGACAAAATCTGGCAGCGCCGCCGTCGATGCGACGCCCAAAACCATCATGGCGCAAATAGAAAGGAAACGACTCTGAAACATCCGAAGTTCTCCGGCTCAAGTGAGTTGGAAAAGCCTCCGTGCCCAATTGGTTCCTCGTAGATGCTTCACAGCCTATACCCACAGAGGGGGAATAGCAACCTTTTGGGGAAAATAGACTCCCCCCTAAACAACCATTTGCCAGATAAGCATTTCGCAGCGCGCATAAAAAAAGGTCATGGTTGGTCGGTCCGTCGATCCCCATGACCCAATTCAAACGAAACGCGTCTTGCATTCCGTCCTCCCGCGATGGATTCTGCTGTTATCATCGGTCGGCGGCGGCGGCCCTCTGAAGCGAATTTTCCCGAAAATAGTGCTAGCAACGGTCGTATCGCCTGCGCCAACCAAGCGGATGCGCAAAAAAAGGGCCCATCTCGTTGAGAGACAGGCCCTGAGGTGCGTGCTGACGAGCGACGGCGCCGAAGCGACTAATTGGGGAGCATCGCTCGGTAGCTGGGATAGATCCGCTTCGCTTCGCGCGGCGACGTCACGGTCGCAGCCGGAACCACCTCGATATGTTCGATCGGCGGTTGCCCCAGTTCGATGATGCGGGTCGTCGCTTGACCGCAAGACGTACAGCCGGGCGCGGCACAGTTGCCGCCGCGATATCCGCGAACCTTGAACATGCTTAAGCAACTGGGGCAAGACTCGCAAACCCGGTCAAAATGGGCGCCGCTGCAGCTGCACATCGGATATTGATTGCAGCACTTTCCCGTCGCACAGCCGGTAGACCAGCCGCACGGAGTCGGTCGACGCGAATACCAATGATATCGGCCGTGCCGTTTCGTGCGGCAACCGCAAGCTTGCTGCTCGGCGCAGTAACCGTCCCACACGTTCGCACAATTCAGCCCGCAGTCGTTCCCGCAAGCGGGTCCGGCGGTCGCACACCCGCAATCGCCGCCGGCGTATCCGATCGGCTCGCCCCAACCGCCTGCTTGAGCAAGCGAGACGCACGTTAGTAAGCAGAGCAGGGCGGGCAAGGCAGACAAATTCATCGGTCGATCTCCAAGGCAAGTGGGCGGGAAGCGTCGTCGCTCGATCAGCGAGAGACGTATCCAACCGCACGGGCGTTAACGTCGCTCTGGAGAAACATTGCCCATCGTTCGCGTTGTGCAAACGCATCATGGTGATTTTTTGAAAAATAGCGAGTTGTCGCCCTTGGAGAAATCGTTCTATCCTTTGTTCAGACAAGCAGTTGGTGCTACGATCAATTCGCCCGGTCGACGTATCGCAGACGTCGCCGCGGACGACTGCTCAGGATCCGATTATGACGTTTTTGCAAACTCTCGGAGAGATACAGCCTGGCCTTTTCACCGGCACGACGGCCTGCTTGGCCGGCATGGTCGGCGTCTTGTTTTTAATGGCGCGGCGCAAAGCGTTGCATGGTACGACGCTTGTCGCTCCCTGGCGTTGGGCGTTGATCGCTTGGATTTCAGTCACCGGGGCCGAAGCTTGGATCGGGTTCGCCGTGTCGGCCGGCTCTTTGGCGACCTACCGCGATTCGCTCCGCTTTTTGGCGAGCATGACCCTTTTTTGTCCGCAAATCGCACAGTTGGGCGCCAAACGCCCGCAAAATGTCGCGTGGCAATGGGTCGTCGTAACCCTGTGGGCAGTCTTGGTGATGCCGGTCGGAGAACAATTGGCCGCAGGCCGCGGCGGCGAGTTGATCTTGAGCGGCGCACGCAGTTGGTTTTTGTTCGTCTTGGTCGTCGTCGGGCTCTTAAACAACGGGCCGACCCGCTTTGGCGTGACGGCCATTTTGTTGGCCATGTCGCAAACGTTATTACTGGCTCAACATCTGCCCGGATTAGGGCGAGACTTGGCGGCCGGCGGAGCGGCGCTGGCGATCTTGCTGTTGCTCATGGCGATTTTATTGACGGTGCTCGACTGGCCGAGCCGCGGCAGCGTATCACGCCCAGAAGACCGGGTGTGGCTCGACTTTCGCGACAGCTTTGGCGCGTTTTGGGGTTTGCGCGTCGCCGAACGAATCAACGCCTCGGCGACTCGCTACCAATGGGGGCTCTGGCTCACTTGGAGCGGTTTCGCTCAGGTCGAGTTCGTCGGACTCGCCGGCGAGGTCAATGAAGAGGTCAACTCGGCGTTGCGGCTTAGCCTGCGCTCGCTGCTAAGACGCTTCGTCTCTGACGATTGGCTGCGCCAACGATTGCCTCCGGAGAAACCGGAAGAATCACGCAAAACCCCTCCTCCAGAGGCACATCTTTAGCTAGGCGAAAGGCATCGACGGATTTGCCCGTTGGTTGCCTTCCCACGCATCGCCGCCCATACTGAATCTAGCATCTCTTCATTATTCTTTGCAGACGCTTCATGCCCGAAACTTCACCAGCCGACTCCGCCGCAACCAACGACCTGACGGGCAAGTCGTTGGGCGATTATCAAGTGCTTCGCCGACTGGGGCGCGGCGCGATGGCCGAGGTGTTTCTCGCCCAACAAACGAGTCTCAAACGCCAAGTCGCTTTAAAAGTCTTGCTTCCCTCGTTGTCTCAACAAGACGTTTCGGTCAAACGATTTCATCGCGAAGCGCAAGCGGCCGCCGCACTGACGCATGCGAATATCGTGCAGATTTTTGAAGTCGGTTGCGTCAACGGTCATCACTTTATCGCCCAAGAGTACGTCCCCGGCCAAACGCTTAAACAGTTGACCGGCAAGACCGGCGCAGTCGACGTGAAAGCGGCTTTCGCCATTCTTCGCCAGGTCGCCGGAGCGCTGGTCAAAGCGGCCGAACAAGGAATCGTGCATCGCGATATCAAACCCGAGAACGTGCTGATCAACGCCTCGGGCGAGGTCAAGGTCGCCGACTTCGGCTTGTCGCGCGTCATGAGCCAAAACGGCGAAGGCTTAAATTTAACCGAGATCGGCGTCACGCTCGGCACGCCGCTCTATATGAGCCCTGAACAAGTCGAGGGCAAACCGGTCGACGCCCGCAGCGATATCTATTCGCTCGGCGTCACTATCTATCATTTATTGGCAGGGCGCCCTCCGTTTGACGGTGACACGGCCCTGGCCGTCGCCGTGCAACATTTGCAAACCGAACCGCCGCGACTCGAAACGTTACGCCATGACTTGCCGCCGCAATTAACGCGCGTGATTCATAAAATGCTGGCGAAAAAACCGGAGAATCGCCAGCAAAATGCGACGGAACTGCTGCAAGAATTACGTGACGTATTAGAGACCGTCGGTTCCGACAAACTGGGCGGCGGCGTCCATGACTGGTCGATGATCGAACTGGCGGCCCTCGCCGATCGTTCGGCCGCGACCCGAGAGCTCGACCGCTTGATGAAACAAACGGGGCGATCGTCTCCCCGTTTGGTCGCCGCGCGTCAATGGCTCGGCGCGATCGCAATCGTCTTGCTTTGCTTCGCCGCAGGCGCCGCCATCGCTTGGACCAATCGCGAACCTCCGCTGCTGCGTCCCGATCTCCCCTACGCCGGCGCCAAATTTCCGAAGTACGGATCGGCGGAAGAACAATTTTATCGCGCAATGATGGAAGGCTCGCCCGAAGCGTTTCATACCGTCGGCGAGTATTTTCCGCTCGACTCACGCGCCGACGCCAAGGTCTGGACGCTTAAGGCCTGGAAGCAGGAAGCGACGATCATGATGAATCGCGGCGGAAACGACAATTACTTGCGTGCGATGCGGTTGTTTCGCGAACTCTCGGAACAAGACAGCTCGGAAACGGAAGCCAGGGCGTTTGGCGAAGCCGGCCTGGCGATCTGCCTGTATCGCTTAAAAGACTTTGAGCGAGCCAGACGCGCGGCCGCCGATGCGAAGATGTTGCAAAAATCGCTTGAAGTCGACGCCGAGTTCTACAGTCAATTTGAAGAAGTCTGGCTCGCACTCGCGAATCAGTCCGGCGCCTAACGAGCAAGCTGCGCGACTAAGCGCGCAAGACGATCGTAAACCAAAGCAAACCGACCGCCAACACGCCGGCGAGACCGGCGACGGCGAACCACTCTCGGCGCGATAAAGGACGAAATAACGAAGCGAACGTCACTCGTTCGCCGTCGTCGAATACGTGCCCGCACCAGGCGCATTCTTGATAAAACTTCGGGCGAAATTGCTCGTCGCAAGTCGGACAAACCAACAGCGGATAGCGATCGCTAACCCAAGGCGCCGCTTGCGGGCGCGAAGACCGCATTTCGACTCCCGTCTCTTGATAAGCCGCTAAGCGAAATTCTTCGGTCGCTTCGCCGCAGCCCGGACATTGCGTCATTCGCGGCGCGCCGCAGCCGGAACAGCTCGGCCACTCGCTCCATACGCGACGATTCGCAACCGGGGCAGGGGAGTGCGCTCGGGAAAAATTGGCTTGCATGTTAGGGTCGCTGTCGGTCATCTTAATGAATAGCTTCTTGTGCGCGACGTTCGTTCGCCGCACTTCGCTCTCTCCTAACTATCGACTCCAGCCGCTTTTGACTTTGCAGGACTTGCCGCATGATTCGCCTCTTCGCTTTGATTCTAACGCTATCGACGCTATCGATCTGCTCGACTGTGCGCGCCGACGCCCCCGATCCGCCTGCCGATTATCGCAACGCGCCGCTGAAAGATCTGCACGGATACTTTCCGTTCAATCCCCCCCCGGCCGACCAATGGCCGGCCCGAGCCGAAAAGGTAAAGCGACAACTAAAAGTGGCGCTCGGCATTTGGCCCGAACCGGCGAAGACGCCGCTCAACGCCGTCATCCATGGCAAGACCGATCATGGAGACTACACCGTCGAAAAAGTTTATTTCGAGAGCTTGCCCGGCTTTTACGTCACCGGCAGTCTCTATCGCCCGAAAGAGATCTCCGGTCGCGTGCCGGGCGTCCTTTGTCCGCATGGTCACTGGGAAGACGGCCGCTTTTACGATCGCGGCGCCGACGGAATCCGCCAAGACCTGGCCGAAGGGACCGAACGTTTTGAAAATGGCGGCCGATCTCCCGTTCAAGCGCGTTGCGTGCAACTAGCGCGCATGGGATGCGTGGCGTTCCTGTACGACATGATCGGATACGCCGACAGCGTACAAATTTCGTACGACGTCGCCCATCGCTTTGCGAAACAACGCCCCGAGATGAACCAGGTCGAAAACTGGGGACTCTTCAGCCCCCAAGCCGAAGCGAACCTGCAATCAATCATGGGCTTGCAAACCTGGAACTCGATTCGCGCGCTCGACTTTCTAGAATCGCTGCCCGACGTCGATCCTCAACGCTTGGGCGTCACCGGATCAAGCGGCGGCGGCACGCAAACGATGATCTTGGCGGCGCTAGATCCGCGCGTCGTCACTTCGTATCCGGCGGTCATGGTCTCGACCTCGATGCAGGGAGGCTGCACTTGCGAGAACTGCTCGCTGCTTCGCGTCGACACCGGCAACGTCGAGTTCGCCGCATTGTTCGCTCCCAAGCCGCAAGCGATGACCGCGGCCGACGACTGGACGCGCGAAATGGAAACCAAAGGCTTCCCCGAGCTAAAAAAACTGTACGCCGATCTGGGCGCCGCCAAAGACGTTTCGCTGCATGCGGCGACTCACTTCAAGCACAACTTTAACAACGTCGCTCGCGCGCCGATGTACGTTCTCTTTAATCGCGTTTTCGGTCTCGGCTTGAAGACCCCGATCATCGAATACGATTACGAGCGATTGAACCGGCAGCAACAAACGGTTTGGGACGAGCGACACCCTCAGCCCGAAACCTCGCCCGATTTCGAGCGTCAGTTGTTGCGCGACATGAAAACCGCAGCCGATCAAGCGATCGCCGCGC
Organism: Blastopirellula sp. JB062; assembly: GCA_044439945.1. Classification (GTDB taxonomy): domain Bacteria; phylum Planctomycetota; class Planctomycetia; order Pirellulales; family Pirellulaceae; genus Blastopirellula. The sequence continues at coordinate 2,100 of JBITAD010000517.1, read as the reverse complement.
TCACTCCCCGCGACGAAGCCGGCTTTACTAAATTTCAAGAGATCGTCGGCGGCGCTTGGGACGTCATCCTCGGCGCGCAAACGCCAAGCTTCGACGCCTTAGAGCTGGAAGCGGTCGAAAAAACGCCTGGCGACGGCTACCTGCAAATCTCCGGCGTCTTACGCCAAACCATCGCCCCGCAGCGTCGCACAGCGTTGCCGATCGTCTTTCTCTATCCCGAAAAATGGAACGGGCAAGCGGTCATCTGGCTCGCGCCGGAAGGGAAGGGGGGGCTCTTCGCCCAACAAGGACAATTGAGCCCGCAGGTCAAAGAACTGGTCGAGCAAGGGGTCTCGGTCGTTGGGGTCGATCTGTTGCAACAAGGCGATCCAGACGAAGCCGAGCGAAACCGGGTCGTCGACAATCCGCGTGAGTTCGCCGGCTATACCTATGGATTTAACCGTCCGTTGCTAGCCCAGCGAGCCGCCGACGCATTGGCCGTGGGCGCTTTCGTACGCGGCCATGACCGCTCGGCCAAATCGGTCGACTTGGTCGGCGTCGGCTCATGCGGGGTGATCGCCGCCGCCGCACGTGCGGCCGATCCCGCATTGTTCGATCGAGCGGCGATCGTGACCGACCAGTTTCGGTTCGGTCAATTGCTCGACTTCCGCGATCCTTCGTTTTTGCCAGGCGCCGCCAAATATGGCGATCTGCCGGCCTTGCTGGCGTTAGCCGCGCCGCAATCGACCCTCGTCGTGGGAGAGAAAGCGAACGGCCTCGCTTTAACCCAAGCCGCTTACGCCGCGCGAAACGCGTCCGACGCGCAAAAAAATGGGGACGACCCAAGTTCGATCGTCCCCTATCTACTAGCTCCGCGATAAAACTTTGCGCGGTTGAATTACGGCTGCTCATCGCTCGCTTCGCCCAAGGCGGCGGAGCGACGATCGAGAGGCCGAGAAAGCGACCGCTCGGTTTCAAAATGACGCCACGCATGGCAAAGGTGATTCAGTTCCGAGTCGAGTTCGTGCGAAAACTCTAGGTAAGGGGCCAGCCCCACCAAAAGCTCGTCGCCAGTGCGACTATCTTGGAGACGAATCTGCAGTTGATCGATGAGATGTTCGTCCATAGCGCGAACTCCTTTATAGGAAGTCCGCTACGAATCCCTGTAGCTTGGGGAAAGCGATGATCCTTCACCGCGAAATGATTAACGTCCGCATCTACCTATTGGACGTTTCGCAGAGGAAAAGGGTTCGACCTTTCTCCAGATGGCGCCCGCAATTGCGGAGAACCACACCCCCAGCTGCAATCGACCGCGTGGTAAGACGCGTTATTGTAGAAATGACAATCGCTTTGAAGTCGAATCTGCCAATTTTCATGCGTTCAATCGACGAGTCGCTGCACAGGGTCAAAATTTTCGCGAATATTTTTTGCTGTCAGCTCGCAAGCTAGCCGCCCGACACTTGGGGCGCCGGCGGGTCGCCTGCGGCCTGCAATTTACGCAGACTTCCCGCAGAAAGAAAAGTTTCACGCGTGATCCGTCAAAATCGTCTCAAGTTGTCGCGCCGCTTGGTCGCAGTCGACATTGCGTCGACCGATCCGATTTTCTATAGTCAGCGACCGGAATAACCGGTTCAAAGCGTTTGGCGCCAAATTCGCGAACAACATCCTACGTCGGGTCGTAACGAGAATGACCTGACAACTGTACAAATGAACAAGCGGCGACGTCGCCTCCACGCAACCTACCCGATGCATGGCGACGACGTGATGCGAAAAGCCGACAAACTTTCGCCGTTCGGCAACCTCGCCGCGAGTTGATACAACAAGAAACCGACGAATTGCGATCCAGCGCCGGTGCTAGCATGTCGATGAGAGTAGTGCTTACGCTATTCTCAAGCCGCGAAGTCAAATGCTTCGCACGGAATGTCGGCTAGACACGGAAAGCGGCGCTCAGCGGCAAGCTTTGAACTATATTAGGTGAGGTACGGAAGCGGTTGTTGTCTGACAGCCAGACAATCGACAAGCTGGGGCCTCCACTTTCCGGTCAATCAACGCCTGGACGAAACGGAACTCGAAGCTGACGCCCGCAAACGCGGTGAACGGTTCCACAGCGCCCGAAGGGAG
>JBITAD010000516.1:0-8173 GCA_044439945.1 Blastopirellula sp. JB062 | reverse complement strand
AAATTCCACACTCGGAAATTGCCGATCGAAGTGTTAGGGATGTTGGTTAGCTGCGTCCCGTTCGCCAGTTTCGATCCGTGGAAGTAACGCGATGAAAAAATTGCTCGCAGTCCTGCTGGGCGCCTCGACGATCTGCACCGGGCTTGGATGTACGATGTGCGCCCACCCTGCCGATTATTGCTACGCTGTCTATGACGAATCGCATGCTTACGGGCATCGAGCCGGCTCGGCTTTTAGCCCTGTCTCGTACGGCAGCGGCGAATCGACGACCGTGCTCGAAACGGTTAATTCCGAGGTAATTGTCGACGAAGAATATTACGAAGTGGGCAGTTCCGTACCTTAATGGGCGAACTTGGCATTTTTTTCTTCCCAAGGCTGGGCGTATGCGGTAGTCTCTTAACTTCGCATCCGCCGCATTTCTTGGCGCGCGGCGGTCACCTGTCGTTTCGCGCACACTGAAGTCAGCCCCGCTTGAGTAATCCGCCCTCTCAATCCTCTTCACAGCAAGAAGAGGCCTCTTCGGAATTGGAAGAGGATCTGCTTCGTATCGAAACGCCGCCTACCGCGTTTGGCGCTATCTTGCGTCGAATTGGGCCTGGCTTGATCGTCGCTGGTTCGATTGTCGGATCGGGCGAATTGATTGCGACCACCAAAGCAGGCGCCGAAGCAGGTTTTTGGCTGTTGTGGTTGATACTAATCGGATGCGTCATCAAGGTTTTCGTACAAGTCGAGTTCGGGCGATATACCATCTATAGCGGCAAGACGGCGCTATATGGAATGAATGAGGTGCCTGGGCCGGCTATTTCGTACCGGCTTGCGACTCCGGCCAAAGTCAATTGGTTAATGATCTATTGGTTTGTCATGACCGCCGCCAGCATCGCGCAATTGGGCGGAATTGTCGGCGGCGTTGGGCAAGCGATGCAGATGGGTTTGCCGCTGACCGAAAAAGGACGCTATTACAACGAGTTTGGCGATCTGCAAATGCGGATTCGGGTGACCGAAACCCTAATCAGTCGCGCGGCAGGTCGGGACGACCGCGACGAAGAAGCGGCTCAGCGCGCGTTTCTGACGCAATTAGAAGCTTCGCTCGATCAGCAAGGCGCTAGATACTTGAAGCTCCGTCGCGAAATTCAAACCGACTCGCAATCGCTAGCCGCTCTCGCACCCGATAGCGCGGCCGCCGAATCGCTTAACAAACGCTTGCTTGAGCGAAAGCGAGAGCAAAAGGCGATACAAGCCGGCGTCGAACCGATTGACGACGAAATTTGGGCCGGGGTTTTGGGAGTCGTAACCGCCATCTTGTTATTGGTTGGACGATATCGCTTTATCGAGTCGATTTCGACAGTGTTGGTCGCCTCGTTTACTTTGGTCACGATCGGTAATCTTATGGCGTTGCAGTTACAGCCGGATTGGGCGGTAACGCCGCAAGAGTTCTTACGCGGGCTTAGCTTCCGCTTTACGCCGACTTCAGAAGCGATTGGGGTATCGCCGTTGGTGACTGCGCTGGCGACGTTCGGCATTATCGGCGTCGGCGCTACCGAGTTGATCGCATATCCGTATTGGTGTTTAGAAAAAGGGTATGCCCGCTTTACCGGGCCGCGCAACGATTCGCCTGAATGGGGGCATCGCGCCGCAGGTTGGATGCGCGTGATGCGTTACGACGCTTGGTGTTCGATGATCGTCTACACCTTTGCGACGATCGCCTTTTATTTGTTGGGTGCGGCGATTCTAGGGCGAATTCAGTTGATCCCCGCAAGTTCCGAGATGATTCGCTCGCTCAGCGTCATGTATGACCCGGTCTTCGGGTCTTACGCACCGCCGCTATTTTTGTTTGGCGCGTTTGCGGTTCTCTACTCCACTTTTTTCGTAGCGAATGCGTGCCATGCGCGGGTCAATGCGGATGGTTTACGAATCTTTGGCGCCATCGGCCCGAGCGAGGCGTCGTATCGCGGCGGCGTTCAGTTTTTGTGCGGCTTCTTTCCACTTTTATGCGTGGTTATTTATATTGTCTATCCACACCCGACTATTTTGGTCATTTTCAGCGGTATGATGCAGGCGATCATGTTGCCGATGCTCTCGGCTGCCGCGCTTTATTTTCGATACTATCGTTGTGACGAACGTATCGCGCCAGGCGTTGTGTGGGATATATGTCTATGGTTGTCGGCAGGCGGCATGCTGATCGCCGGCGGCTATCTGGCCTATGCGAAAGCGCCTGAATTGGTCCAGAGTCTCCTCCGCTGGCAGTATTGAGCCGATTCGATCTGAATATTCGACATATCCGGAGAATCACGAAAATCGGCCGTCGCCTTGCCGCGAGAGTTCTATATTTGCGTGGACTTCTCGCATTTCCTGGATCTATCGGCGATGGACGGAACGACCTCTGCAAATCTATCCGACGGCCAGACGGGATCACTGTTGGCGTCTTCTGCTGCGCGATCGACTGAAACGCGTTTGACGAAGGTGCTGCATCTGATCAATGGAGAGCATTTCTCCGGGGCGGAACGGGTTCAAGATTTATTAGGATTGCGTCTGCCCGAATTCGGTTATCAGGCCGATTTCGCGTGCGTCAAACCTGGCAAGTTTATGACGGCGCGACAGGCGACCGCGAGTCGAGTGATCGAACTGCCGATGCGGCGCCGCTTTGACCTTTGGCAAGCGCGCCGCATAGCGCAAATTGTTCGGGAAGAAGGATACGAAATTTTACATGCGCATACGCCGCGCACCGCATTGCTAGCGATGACTGCCGTACGCGTTTGCCAGGCGAAGTTTGTTTATCATGTGCATAGCCCGACATCGCGCGACTCGACTCGACGGTGGAGAAATTGGATCAACCAGCAAGTCGAATCTTGGGCCATGACGCAAGCTGATCGTCTGATCGCCGTGTCCGGCAGTTTGAGTCGGCATCTGGCGTCGCTGCGCGTCGATTCTCGCAAGGTTCGCGTCGTGCGGAACGGCGTCCCGCCATTGGCGGAGATCCCGCCGCGAGAGACGCCTGCCGGCAGTTGGACCTTGGGTTGCGTTGCGCTGTTTCGACCTCGTAAGGGGATCGAAGTTTTGTTGCAAGCTTTGGCTAACTTGCGAAATCAAGGACATGAGGTGCGGCTTCGTGCGGTCGGACCATTTGAAACGCCGCAGTATCAGCGTGAAATTGAATCGCTTTCGCAGCAATTGCAATTGGATGAGGCCGTCGACTGGAGCGGTTTTACGCAGGACGTGAATCACGAACTCTCGCAGATGGACCTGTTCGTGTTGCCGAGTCTTTTTGGCGAGGGGTTGCCAATGGTCGTTTTAGAGGCGATGGCCGCAGGCGTGCCGGTGGTCGCTTCCGACGTCGAAGGCGTTTGCGAAGCGATCCGCCCTGAGATCGACGGCATGCTTGCCGCGCCGGCCGACGCCGGCGACCTGACGCAAAAAATCTTGGCGATAATCTCTGGACGGGTTTCTTGGTCGGCGCTTCGCGCGGCGGCGATTGAGCGTCAACGCGACGCTTTCTCAGATCGAAGCATGGCGGCGGCCACCGCGGCCGTCTACGACGAGTTAGTCCGATAAACGCCCGGAAATAGCGATCCTAGCGGAATTTTCTCGCACTTCGACCGGTTGATGACCAAACGTGTCACTGGCGGCGGCGACGCTCTTCTACACGGGGAAAGTTGGAGCGGCTTTTCCCCTGTGCCCATCACGGGTATCTTGAGCGTTTTGCGAGCGAAGGCGAGCCATGTCAGGACGACCAATCGAATTAACGCGACATTTTCTCGGGTGGGATCGCGCTGCGCTGATATCCGCAGCCGATTATCTAATATCGCTGGCAGATCGCGACGGCCCGTTACTTGATCTGAGCCAGTACGCTTTGGTCCTACCCGGCGCCCAAGCTGGCCGTCGCCTGCAAAATCTATTGGTGTCGCGAGCCGAAGCGCAGCAAGCGTCGTTGGCGCCTCCTTCGTTTTGCGGAGTCGGCCAAACGCCCGAACTGCTGTACGAGCAAAAACGTCCTTTCGCCAATCAGTTGACTCAACAACTGGCATGGGCCGAAACGTTGCGGCTGTTTGACGCTCAGCCGCTAAAGCATTTAATTCCTTACCCTCCCGCGTCTGACGATTTACCGCAGTGGCGCGAATATGGCGAGATCATTCGCAAGACGCATCGCGAGCTAGCGAGCGAAAAATTAGATTTCGCCGCGGTCGCCAAGCGTGCCGCCGAGATGTCTGATTTTTCCGAGCTTGAACGTTGGCAAACGCTGGCGTACTTGCAGCAGAACTATTTAGCTCGGCTCGATCGAGTCGGCGTTTGGGACAAAGAGACGGCCCGACTTTTCGCCTTGCAAAACGACGAGTGCCGCTGCGAACGAAAATTGGTGTTAATCGGCGCTGTCGATTTAAATCAAACGTTACGTTCGATGTTGGATCAGGCGGCCGCGCATGGCGCCGAAATCTCAGCGTTGATCGCCGCTCCTGAAGCGTTAGCCGATTCGTTTGACGAGCATGGCTGCCTGCGATCCGAAGTATGGTCGGCTCGTCGAATCGCCGTCGACCCGCTTCGCGTGCACTTGGTCGAAGGCCCCGCCGATCAGGCGGAACAAACGGCCTCTTGCTTGGCCTCCTATGCCGGCCGATACGCGCCAGACGAGATCGTGATCGGAGTGCCGGACGAATCGCTCGTGCCTGAGCTGAAGCAACTGCTGGCCGAGCATCAGATCGACGCTCGTTTCGGACCAGGCGCTTCGACGGTCGATACGCTCCCTTGTCGTTTGCTGCGTACTTTTTCCGACTATCTGCGACGACGCAGTTTCGCCGCCTTGGCCGACGCGTTGCGGCATCCGAACGTTTGGCGATTGATCGAATCCGAACGTGATCCGCTGACGACGCTTGATTTATTTTTCGGCGAGCGCCTACGCGACGCACTCGATTCGACGGAACTGGAAGGCGAATCAATTGCCGCATTCATGGAGCAAATGGATCGTATCGCATCGCCGCTAGCGCAGCCGATTCGCCCCTTATTAGACTGGCGCCAACCGATCACGGATCTATTGCAAGCGATTTACGGCCAGCGCGAACTGACGGCCGATAGCGACGAATACCGCGCGATCTATATGCCGATAGAAGCGATTCAAAATGCGATGGCGGCATGGGAAGAGACGCCTGATACGTTGCAGCCGTTGCTTTCGGCGAGCGAAGCGATCGACATTTTACTTCGCTCGCTTCGTGCCGAGTTGGTACCGGAAACCCAGCGTGAAGGTGCGATCGAACTGCTGGGGTGGCTTGAACTGCCGCTAGGAGACGCGCCGGCGCTGATTTTGACCAGCTTTAATGACGGTTTGACCCCCAGTTCGGCGAACGGCGATCTGTTTTTGCCGAACTCTTTGCGCGAACGCTTGGGCATTGAAGATAATTTGCGCCGCTTAGCGCGAGACGCGTACGCGTTCGAATTGTTACTTCACAGCCGGCGCGAAGTTGACGTGATCGTGGCCAAACGTTCGCCCGCCGGCGACCCGTTGGCGCCAAGTCGGCTGCTGTTCGGTTGCGACGACGCCGATTTGCCGGAGCGGGTCGAACGGCTGTTCGGCGATCCCCAAGCGATCGACAATTGTGCAATTGAGTTGGACGAAGGAGACGCGGAAACGTTCCGTCAGGCAATTGAAATTCCATTGCCGGAGCCTGGACCTTATACGGTCGAGAAAATAACCGCGAGCGATATCCGTCGTTACTTGTATTGTCCCTATCGATATTACTTAGAAAAAATCGCTCGACTGCGGTCTTATTCTGATCGTGCGCGCGAGTTGGACGCCGCCCAATTCGGAAATCTTGCGCACGATTCGTTAGAGGCGTTCGGTCGGAGCGAGATACGTAATACGACCGACGAAGCTGCGATTCGCAACTTTTTAGAGAAGACGCTGGACGAGATGGTACGCGTCAAGTTCGGTTCTCGGGTCTTGCCTGCAGTCAGAATTCAAGTCGAACAATTGCGGCTAAGATTGCAATGGTTCGCCTCCGCTCAGGCCCGCCGCGCCGCCGAAGGTTGGAAGATCGTGCGCACTGAGGCCGACAACGCCGAGCATGAGCCGCTATTGCAGGTTGACGACATGCCTGTCTTGTTGAAGGGGCGTATTGATCGTATCGATCATCATGCCGACAGTAACCGCTGGGCCGTCATCGATTACAAAACGTCGGATTCGGCCAAGAAACCTGAGAGCGATCATCACCGCGGCACATTTGAGCAACGCGAGTGGTTTAACGTGCAATTGCCCTTCTATCGAATGATCGCTCGCGAACTCGGCATCGGCCCGCACGTCGAGGTCGGGTATTTTACCCTTCCGGCAAAACGCGAGGACGTCAAATATCGCGCGGCGGCTTGGGAACAAGATGATTTTGATCAAGCCGAGGCGATCATCATGGACGTGGTGCGAAAAATACGAAACGGACTCTTTTGGCCGCCTGCCGATATACATGGGCAGCCTGACGATTACTCACGGATCTGCCAAGACGGCGTATTGGGACGCTGGTCGCCCGACGATACGGCGAGCGGCGCGGCCAAGGAGGGCGCCGTATGAAACCTTTTCAGCATCGTTTGATTCGCGCGTCTGCCGGTTCAGGTAAAACGTTTCAACTTTCCAATCGTTTTCTCGGCGTCTTGGCCGTAGGAGACGCGCCAGCCGAGATTTTGGCGACGACGTTTACGCGAAAAGCGGCCGGCGAAATTTTGGATCGTATCATGATCCGGTTGGCCCAAGCGGCCCGTGATCCGAAAAAATTAGCCGAGTTAAACAACTTTATCGAGGCTTCGCCCGTTACGCTTGAGAGTTGTATCGCGACTTTGCGAGAGTTAACGCGGCAGTTGCATCGATTGCGCGTTCAGACGTTAGACAGCTTTTTTATCCAAGTCGCCCAATGTTTCAGCTTTGAAATGGGGTTTCCGCCGGGGTGGTCGATCGCTGATGCGGTCGATGATAAAGAGCTGCGCGTCAATGCGATCGAGGAATTGTTGCGCGAGAACGAAGCGGCGCTTATTTTGCAGATCGTCCACCTGATGAGCAAAGGCGAAACGACTCGTGGGGTCAGCCAACTGATGCTGGACGCGACGAGCCAACTGTACGGGCTGTATCAGGAAACGCCGCCGCAAGTCTGGACGGCGCTGCAAACGCGTAAGCCGCCGCAAGATCAAGAGATTGAAGCGGCGAAAAGAAATCTGCTCGAAGCTTCGCTTGACAAGCGAATGACCAAAGCGCGGGGCGAAGATCTCGCTCGTTTCGACGGCGGCGATTTTAGCGGCTTTTTAGAAAAAGGCCTTGCGAAGAAGGTGATTGAGGGAGAACTCTCCTACTATCGCGCCGAGATTCCGGCTGACGTCGCCAGAGCCTATCAAACTTTGATCCAAGCCGCCGCGTGCGAACCGTACAATTTGTTGGTGCGTCAGACCGAGGGCGCTTTTGAATTGCTTCAGCGGTTTGATGCGATTTATCGTCGGCTTAAATTTCAATCGCAAGCTTATCGATTTGACGATGTCACGCGGTTTCTTTCGAACTACGCCGACGCCGATACGCCGACCCGAGTCGCCTATCGATTAGACGGGCATATTAATCATCTGTTGCTTGATGAGTTTCAAGATACCTCGCCGGCGCAGTGGAGCGTATTGCGGCCGGTCGCAAAACGCGTAACGTCGCAACCGCTGGGAAGTTTTTTTTGCGTCGGCGACGTCAAGCAAGCGATCTATGGTTGGCGCGGCGGGGTCGCCGAGATTTTTGAAGAAGTCGTCTCAGAACTAGGCGAACTGGACGAAGCGGAACTGAGCGTCAGTTTTCGTTCGTCGCCCGTTGTGATTGATTTTGTAAATCAGGTCTCTCGCAATTTGCATCAGCATCGGTCGCTGGATCGTTTCGCCGACGGCGTGCGACGTTGGCAAACGCTGTTTGCCGATCACTCGACCGCCAAATCGACAATGCCCGGATACGTGAGCGTCGAAACGGCGCCGTACGACGAAGAAGGAGACCCTGCCGACGAGACGCTATACGCGGCAGCGGCCGAGCGCGTTTGTCGCAGCTTGAAAGATGCGCCGAACCATGACGTCGGCATTTTGGTACGAACCAACGCGGCCGTACGCAAGTTGATCTTTGAATTGCGTCAGCGCGGCGTGACTGCCAGCGAAGAAGGAGGGGGCGCATTGACAGATTCGGCGGCGGTTC
>JBITAD010000515.1:0-8261 GCA_044439945.1 Blastopirellula sp. JB062 | reverse complement strand
TGATTCGACGGCCACCGGAACCGCTCGTGCAGGCGCCAGCTGACCATTTGCGGAATCTGCACTTGAATTGCCTGCGACTTGCCGGCGGCGGTCGGCACGTCGATATCGACGTTCACAAACTTCTCGATCTGATCGACGCTGCACTTCAATACGGCGTCAATCGTTTTGTCGTCAGGCGCCAACAAAGGGCTCACCTCTAACGAGAAACCCGCTTCAATTTGATCGCTTTGCAATTCGTAGCCGGGCCACGCGGCCGTGGCTCGGACCGAACGCATAAAGGTCTGCGGCTTGAGCATCGAAACCGCGCTCGACTGCCCGTTGTGAATCATCAGATTCGCGGCCTGATGCTCTTTGTAGTCGCTCCGTTTGCGCAAGCTGTCTAGCAAAATCGCCGCGTTTTCCTTGCTTAACAACCATGCTTCGATGCCTGGCGTTTTGACCGACACCGGCTGCATCATGCGATAAGCCAAGCGACGCCAATTCGGGCTTTTAACCGTGACCAAACGTAGCCCCAGATTTTTTACTTCAGCCTGACTTTCGACAAAGTCTTCAACCACGTCGCGAACAATTTGCTGCATTTCGGGAGTGTGATAAACCCGCAGCGTATTCTTGTCGGCATGCAACATCCCTAGCGGTTCGCTGAACCAAACGTCGGTCCCCGTTTCTCGCAAGATCCAGTCGATGATCGCTTGTTCCGGCTTTGAGGTCGACGTCACTCGCAGCGTGTAAGGAGTAATGTCGTAATCGCGCCAAACTTGGCCCTGATCGTGCGGCAGCTCATTCAGCCCGCTTTTCACTTTCAACAGCGAACCGGACGGAGGCAACGTTTTAGTCGCTAAGGGAGCGTTCGACGACGAAGCGGAATTTGCCGACGCCGTCTTGATCGCTTCGTTGGGGTTGCGCCACGCCGAGTTGTTAACGGCGGCCGGCTTCTCAGCGGCTGGCAACGGCGCCGCGGCCGCTTTGTCGCTCTCGCTCAACGGAGAAGGGGGTTTGACCGTCGGGATCGGACGAGCCGTCGCCTGAGAACTAACTCGCCCCGCATCTTGGGCATGGGCCAATCCGCCGCCGACCAGCAGGAGAGTTAGCAATAAGGTCCAAATACGCGTCATAGCCGTCATCCTTGTCGGCGCGAAAGCGAATCGCGGCGTCGCCCAGCGGCAAGCCATTTTCCTCAATAATTTGGGAGGAGTATAGAAATCGAGCGATGCTGTCACAAGGTCGATCGGCACAATCGTGACGAAATCGCTAAAGTTCTCGCAGGCCGCTGCCGAGGCGCTGCGTCGCTAGCAGCTGCTTAGGCGGTTATACCGCGGCATGCACGCCCCAGGCTTTACAACAATTCGTTTAGCCAGTCATCGTCGCTCGCCTTGGGCGGGGCAGGTTGCGAAGATTGGGTTTGCGATGGTTTCGCGTGAGAAGGCTGAGCTGGCGACTTCGGCGAAGGGGCAGGGGGCGCGTTCTTTTCCTTCGCCGACTTGCCCGGTGCGGCAGATTGCGATTTGGATGCGGCGTTCGTTTCTGCGGGGGAGCGGTTCTCACGGACAGGTCGAACTGTTTTCTTCGTCTGCACGGCGGGGCGTTGCGGTTTCGCCTGGCCAGCGATTTCGCCTGCGGGCAAATCGAGATCGAGCTCCGTCGCCGACCGCGTTGGCTTCTTAGAGACCGTTTTGTCACTCGCCGGCGCTTCTTCGGGCGGGGCGGATGCGGCGGCCGCTTTTCGCTCGGCTTCTTCTTTCGCCAACAGGCGTTTGCGCGTCGGGTCGTGCAACAACCCAATCAACTGCATCACTCGATACCATCCTAGCCAAAGCCCGATCAGCAGCGGCAACGTCAGCAACGCCCAAGCGCCCATACGAAAGTGAGCGACCGCCAAAAAAATAATGGTCGCCACGATTCCGCCGCCAGCGGAAAAAACCAACACGTCGCGGGGCCGCGACGACTCGTGCAATTGGGCCGCGAACCATGTTTCCCACTTGGTCTTCGGCGTTTCGCGGACGACTAAATTTTCCGCTTTGAGATCTTCGAAATAGGTCTCTAGCACAAGATGCCAACCGCAGTGTTGACACAATTTCGCGCTGGGACGCAGCGGGTTAGCGCATTTGGGACAGGCGCGGCCGACATTGTCTTCTTCAAGCGGGACCGTTTCGTAGCTGGCCTCGACCGGCTGGGCAAAGTCGTCTTCGGCCCCTTTGACCTGAACCAGACTAACGCATTTCGGGCACCGGATCGTCTGCCCCGCCAGTTGCGGATTAGCGCGTAACGTGACGCCGCAACAGGGACAAAGGACGCGAATTTCGCTCATAACCATCCTTTAATTTCGAGACGCTACCCCTAATTTTCTCGGTTGCGTCCGAAAATGCAACAAACGCGAATAGTCTAAACTGCCGAGCGATCAGCGACCGCTGATATGAAAAAAAACCAAGCTTCTCCCCTCTCAGGGAATAAAATCCGCCGCCGCTTCAGAATACTCTAATAAGACTGAGGCCAGTGCTGCGCTAGATTTCTATTTTTTCCCTAACCCCCCCGCTGTCGAAGCAGGTCGTAATTTAGTTGCGGAAATTGAAAATCTGGTGCATATCATAAATGGTGTGACCCTCTAATCATCCTCCGCGGATAGTCCCCGCAGCCTTCGCTCCCTCCTGAAAATCTTATGTATTTCAAATTCAAATGCCCGCAATGCGGCCAATCGCTCAAAGTACGTCAGGAACTGGCCGGTCAAAAACGGAATTGCCCTTATTGCAAAGCGAGCGTTCGCATTCCGAATACGACGGAGATCGATCTCGATCTGCCGCCGCTGGAATCTTCCGGCTTTCCGAACTTTGACGACGGCGGATCGGCCCCGGCCGGCGGGCTCGATCTGAGCAATCTCAATACCGACCCGCTCTCGACCAAAACGGCGGCTAAAGCCGGCGCCAAAAAGGGCGCCGCGCCGGCGGCCAAAGCGCCCGCCAAGGCGAGCTCTTCTTCTTCCGAAGGCGAGTTTACCGATCCGAGCGACGTCGGTTTGGTTGGGGCAGGCATCTTCGGTTTTGTCGTCGCCGCCGTCTTTTTGATTTTACTCATTCCCTCGCGCGGAACTTATATCGGCGATCTGTTTTTGGCCGGCGGGTTTCAGGGGGTCATGATCCAGTACTTGTCGACCTCGATGTTCTTCTGGGCGATGGCGATCTTGTGGAAGAAAAACCGCAAGATCCGACGCCAGCGCGACTATCTCTTGATGGACGTGCTGCCGACCGATATTTCGCCCCAAATTCGTTTCGATACGCTCGACCGCTTTGTCGAAAACATTCGTCAATTGCCGGGCGAACATGGCGAAAGCTTTTTGATCAACCGCGTCTTGCGAGGCTTGCAGCACTTCCGGGTTCGCCGTAACGCCGCCGAAACGGTCACGATGATGGCGTCGCAGTCCGAGATCGACTCGAACAACGTCGCCTCTAGCTACACCGCGCTGAAGGTGTTGATCTGGGCGATTCCGACGATGGGTTTTATCGGTACGGTGCTCGGCATTAGCTTGGCGGTCGCTTCGTTGGCCGGCGCGCTAGGAGGCAACGATCCCTCGCAACTGATGGCTTCGCTCACGTTGATGTTCTCCGGTCTCGGCACCGCGTTTAATACCACCTTGGTCGCATTGGTGATGAGCATGGTGATCAAGTTCCCCATGTCTTCGCTGCAAAAAAGCGAAGAAGGGGTTTTGAACTGGGTCGACGAGTATTGCAACGAAAACCTGCTGCGTCGTCTGAACGACGGACGCGAAGGGAACGAAAGCGACAAGCCGACCGGGCCCCTTGATACCAAAATCTTCCGCCGCGCCGTCGAAGAGGCGATGGCCGCTCAACAGGCCGAGCTCGAAGCTTGGGTCCAAAAGCTGGAGATGGTCGGTCAGACGATCACCAAGCAAACGACCGACGGCTGGAGCGAAATTCAGGCCAAATTGCTCGACAGCCAAAAAGAGATTACCGCTCAAGTCATGGAGCAAGTGCAAGCCAAGACGGGCGAGATGCAAACGCGACAAGAGGCGCAGCGAGCCGAACTGCAAGACCAACTGACGCAAATGCAAGAGATCGCCGCGCAATTGCAAAACACGTTGGGTACCGTCGCCGGGGCGGCCGCCCAGTCGGCCAGCCAGATGAACGAGACCGTTTCCAGTTCGTCGGAACGGATGGAACAATATCTAACCGGCGTCGAACGCGGATTGACCAATCTCAGCGACGTGTTATCAAAATTAGGCTCTGAAACCGTCATCGTTCAGCAAGTCGAAGCGCCGACCAACGGCCGCGGCGGCTGGTTCGGTTTCGGCGGCGCCAAAACCAAAACGCGACGTAACGGGAGACGTTAATGGCCAGACGCGCAAAAGACGACGGAGACGAAGTTTCGCTCTTCCCGTTTCTTAGCGTGCTGGCCTGCGTGATCGGCACGTTAACGATGATCATCGCCGCGATCGCGGTACAGGCGCTCGATAACGACACCGTCGATCAGGCGATCAAATACGAAGAGAAAAAAGCGGAACTTGCCGAAGCCGACGAAGAGTTGGCCAAATTGACCGCCGAGTTGAAAAAGAAAGAATCGCAACTCAAAGCCGAGCAGTCGTCGGAGCAAAAAAAGCTGCAAGACGCCAAAAAACGTCTGGCCGAACTGTTAGCTAAGCTCGACGAAACGCAAAGCAAGCTTTCTCAAATCTCACTTGACGGTCCCAAAGTCGATCTCGCCGGCGAGGCCGAGACGATTGCGGAGATGGAAAAAGAGCTGAAATCGCGGCGCGAGAAAATCGCCCAGATGGAAAAAGAAATCGCCGATCGCAAGCTGCCGCCGAAAGAGTCGGAAGTTTCGATTTTGCCCGGCGGTTCCGGCGTCGGATTTGACCCTTCGTTCGTCGAATGCGACGATGGACGGATCGTTATCCATGACGGCGGCAAAACGACCCCGGTCCGAACGAACGAATTAAACACCAACCCGGACTTCGCCAAACTGCTGGCGAAAGTTAAAGCCAATCCCAAGGGATCGCTCGTCTTTTTGATTCGCGACGACGGACTGTCGACCTATCAGGCGGCGCAAAAATACGCCGCCGCCAAAGAAGTCAAAAATGGGAAATTGCCCGTAATCGGAGATGGGCGAATCGATCTCAGCTACTTCAAAAAGAAGACTCCTCAATAATGGCTAGACGCAAATCGGACGGAGACGAAGAAGGCGGACTCGATTCGCTGCTCGACACGATGTTTAACGTGGTCGGCATTTTGCTGATTGTGTTAGTCGTCGTGCAGCTCGGCGTGCGCAGCGCGGTCGAACGGATCGCCGCCACTGCCGCCGTTGATCCGGCTGCGCTCGAAGCGATGATCAAAAAGCTGGAAGAGACCCACAAAGAAAAACTGAAAGTCGAATCTTCGCTCGACGAACTCGATCCGGACGAGTCGAAACTGGAAGAGCTGCTCAAACGCCTGCAATCGGAATCGATCGCCAAGGAAGCGACCTTGGTCGGCAAGGAAGGGGAGCTCAAAAAAGCGTTGATCGCACAAAAAGAGCAAGAAGACGCCAAAAAGAAGTCGAGCGAGTTCAAGAAAAAGAGAACCCAGCTTTCGACCGATTTAAGTTCTAGCATCGAAAAAATCGCCTCGCTCGAAGCCGTGCTCGACGACACCAAGCCGCGGGCACAACTGCCGGCCAAAGTCGTCAATTTGCCTGACCCGCGTCCTGCGCCCGACGGCATCAAACAGGCGATCTTCTTATGCGCCAACAACAAAGTTTATCCGCTGAATCCGACCGAGCTTCGCGACGGCGCCAAAAAACGTTCGGAGTATCAGCTCTCGCGCGGCATGCGCAAGTATGTCAAAGATCCTGAAAAAGGGGTCGACGCCAAATCGTTCGTCGACGATTTCAACCAACGCGTCACGCAAGACGACTACTTCAAAGCCGAGATGTACGCCTCGGGGCGATATCCTCGTTTGCGGCTTACCCCTCGTGACAGCGAAGGCTTTTCGATCTCCGAAGTCGAAAACCCTCGTTCCCGGTTTCAAAAGCTGCTGCTGATGACCAACCCCAACGAATACTACTTCCGCTTCTACGTCTTGCCCGATAGCTACGAGGCGTACGTCGCAGTTCGTCATGTGACCGACAAGGCCGGCTATCTGTCTGGCTGGGCGCCGCAAGCGGCCAACTGGAAATATACCACTTCGGTCGGCGGCAAAGTCCGCTTTGGCCCGGCCCCCAAGGTCGACCCGAACGCGCCGAAGCCGCCTCCCAAGCCGTCGAAACCGGCGCCCAAACCGAACGTGCTCGACTAAGCTTCGGCACATCAGAATCTGCGGTCGCCGCTTCGCCGCCGCAACACGAACTAGCTCGGTCTTCTGGCCGAGCTTTTTTCGTCTCCGCACCAACGACGGCGCCGACAAGCGGCTTAGTACGGTCGTAGCGATCGTGCTGATCGGGCCTCTTGCGCGATAGGCGCGAAATCGCAAATCAATCGTTAGGATCCCAAAAATATCCAATGGATTCCCTATCTGTGACCTACTTTTTGGGCAATTGCCACAAGCCCAGGGTACTAGAGCCGGTTTCCTTACAAGCGCTAGATTGCGAACTCGATCCGATATTTCCAGGTAGCCGAAAAGCGTTTTTGGCGGAAAGCGCGTCGGGGCCTAGTTTCCTATCCTTCGTCGTTTACGAATTATCGCTATGCCCGCTGCCGATCCTACGCTCGATATCGCCTGGATGCTGATCTGCGCCGCCTTGGTCATGCTAATGCAAGGAGGCTTTTGTCTGCTGGAAAGCGGCCTGGCGCGTGCCAAAAACAGCTTTAACGTCGCGCTGAAGAATCTGGTCGACTTCTGTATTTCGAGCGTCGTGTTTTGGGCGTTTGGCTTTGCGTTGATGTTTGGGGTCAGCTACCACGGCCTGTTCGGCATGTCGAACTTCTTTGTTGACGAAACGGCCTCGCCATGGCTGATCGCTTTTTTGGTCTTTCAAATGGTCTTTTGCGGTACGGCGACGACGATCATCTCTGGCGCCGTCGCCGAACGAATTCGTTTTGTCGGGTATTTGGTGATCAGCCTGCTCGTCTCGGCGGTCATCTACCCGCTGTTCGGACACTGGGCCTGGGGAGGCGTCATTCAAGGAACTCCGACCGGTTGGCTCGCCCAACTTGGGTTTATCGACTTCGCCGGTTCAACCGTCGTGCACTCGATCGGCGGCTGGGTCGCCCTGGCGGCGATTTTGGTCATCGGTCCCCGCATCGGCCGCTTCGACGGCGAGAAAGATCAACCGATCGCCGGTCACAATTTGACGCTGGCGACGTTCGGATCGCTCCTGCTTTGGTTCGGCTGGTTCGGCTTTAACGGAGGCAGTACGCTCGGCGTTAACGGCGACGTTCCCAAAATCTTGCTCAACACCAATTTGGCAGGCGCGATGGGCGCGCTGACCAGCTTGGCCCTTTCCAAATGGGTCTCAAAACGTCCCGACGTAGGGCACGTCATGAACGGCGCCATCGCCGGTTTGGTCGGGGTGACCGCGGCGTGCCACATCTTGGCGCCTTGGGCGGCGGTCGCAATCGGCGCCGGCTCGGGGCTCATTTGCAGCGGAGTCACCTATCTGCTGCCCAAGCTGAAAATCGACGACGTCATCGGCGCCGTCCCGGCGCATGGTTGCGCCGGTTGCTTCGGCACCATCGCGCTCGCCTTGCTGGCCGATCCGATCCATTTCGGCGAAGGCGTCACCCGTTGGCAGCAACTCGGCGTGCAAACGCTGGGCGCCGGCGTCTGCTTCGCTTGGGCCTTCGGCGGAGGCTACGTCCTTATTTCTCTCGCCAACCGTTTCATGCCGTTCCGCGTTCCGCGACAGCACGAAATTCAAGGCTTGAATATCTCCGAGCATGACGCCAGCACCGAACTGATCGGCTTGTTGGCCGACATGCGACGCCATCGTGATCAAGGCGATTTTTCCGAAGACGTGCATGTCGAACCGCATACCGAAGTCGGCCAGATCGCCGCCGAATACAATCGCGTGCTGACGAAAGTCAATTGCGAAATGAAGCAGCGTAGCGAGGCCGAACGCCGCTTCCGCGAAATTTTCGAAAACGCGGTCGAGGGCATATATCAAACGGCGCCCGAAGGATTTTTCGTTACGGCTAATCCCGCGCTTGCGCGAATGCTCGGCTACTCAGATCTAGCTTCGCTTCGCGACGAAATTCAAGACGTGGCCAGCGACGTTTACGTCTTGCCCGATCGACGCGATCAATTTATCGACCAGATCAATCGCGACGGAGTCGTCGTTAA
>JBITAD010000514.1:5477-8285 GCA_044439945.1 Blastopirellula sp. JB062 | reverse complement strand
CCGACGAAAACAGGCAGGCGTTCCCCCTATTGCGACTGGCGACTTCAGGGCGATTTGACGTAAGATAAAGAAAGCTACCGGTTTATAATCAACTTTCTCTCTCGGCGACCATGCGCCCCGCAAAACGGTATGGCGAATTACAGTTATCTTAAGTTACTTTCCGGCACGGGCCCCGGCACAAATTTTGCGCTAGACTCCGACGTCGAAAATTTGATTGGGCGCGGTCTTGAATGCCATATTACCTTGACCGACCCCCTCTGTTCGAGGGTTCATGCCTCGATTTTTCTGAAAGAGGGCGTCTGGTGGGTGAAAGATTGCGAAAGCCGCAACGGTTGCTATCTCGACGACCAGCGGATTACCGAGGGCAAGCTGTTTGACGGCGGACGCTTGCGCGTCGGAGCCACCGAATTCAACTTCAATAGCAGTACGCAGCCTCCGACGTCGCATGACATGGAGGCGATTAATATGACGCAAACGATCGTCCGCGATTTGCCGGTCGATCCGCAAGATACCAATCTTGTCGCACTGCGCGAGTTGAAAGATTACAAGCAGGCTCAGCGGCTTATTTTGCTCTATCAGTTCGCCATCAAGCTGTTGGGCAGTAACGATCCTGACGTCATCGTTCATACGGCCCTCGACCTGTTAAAAGACCACTCGCACGCCGCCGTGGTCGGGTTTCATTGGCTGACCGAAGATGGCAAGTTGAAACTGAAACGGCAGTTGCCCGAAGATGTGGAAGACGCGTTTAAGTTAAGCGAATCGCTGACCGCCATGGTGTGCCAACAAGGGCACGCCGTCTGGATCGCCAACGAAGCGAGCCAAGACGAATCGAAACGCCTAAAGCATTTTGCCGATGCGATTTGCGTCCCTTTGATCCATAAAAAACAGACGCTGGGCACGCTGCATCTTTATCGAGAACAAGAACGCTTTCTGCAAAACGATCTCGATTTTACGATTTCGCTCGCCAATATCTTGGTCATCGCGTTATCGCGAGCGTGGGAGTTGACCAAGCTGCAAGCCGGCTACGAGCGTCTCGTACAACAATCGGCCGCGTTCGACGACTTGATAGGCGAAAGTCGGCCCATGGTCGAGTTGAAGCAAAAAATTGCTCGCATCGCAAAAGCGGGCGGCGCGGTGCTGGTGCGCGGCGAAAGCGGGGCCGGCAAAGAACTGGTCGCCCGGGCCTTGCACAAATCGTCAAGTCGTCGCGATCGTCCGATGTTAAGCGTCAATTGCGCCGCCTTGCCCGAGTCGCTGATCGAAAGTCAGTTATTCGGTCATAAAAAGGGAGCGTTTACCGGCGCCGACGCCGACCATGTCGGCTTTTTTCAGCAAGCCGACGGCGGAACTCTCTTTCTTGACGAAGTAGGCGAAATGACTCTCGACGGTCAGGCGAAACTGCTTCGCATTCTTGAAGGGCATCCCTTTTTGCCGCTAGGCGCGACTAAAGAAGTGAGCGTCGACGTCCGCTTGATTGCGGCGACCAATCGGGATTTGGCCGAATTTGTCCGCGAGAAGCGGTTTCGCGAAGATTTGTACTATCGCCTGTGCGTTTTCGAGCTTTATATTCCTCCGCTCCGCGAGCGAGGAGAAGATATCCAGATGCTGGCCAATCATTTTCTCGATCACTTCAAACGCCAGCATGCGCGGCCTGAACTGACGCTTTCGGACGCGGCAAAGAAAAAATTGCTGAATTATCAATGGCCCGGCAATGTGCGTCAGTTACGTAATGTAATGGATAGCGCAGTGGTATTAGCCGACTCGGCGACGATCGAGCCGCGTGATTTGGGGTTAAGAGACGCCGGTTTGGGCGAGCCTGAGTCCTTGCGTTTTGACTTCTGGGAAAAGAAACTAATCGAAGAGGCGATGGAACGCACCGGCGGCACAGTTTCGGAAACGATCAAGTTGCTCGGCGTCAGTCGCGCCACCTTGTACCGAAAATTGGACGAATACGACATCAAACGATGAGCCGCAGGATCAACGATCTCGATTTTTCACTTAGCGGCTATCGCCCGCATCCTTTTTTACGCGGGCCTCACCTACAAACGATTTTGGGCGCCTATTGGACGGGGCGTTCCGTTCCATACGCGGCTCAACCGCACTTCGTAACGCTTGCTGACGACGACAAAATCGTCTTGCATGACGATTGCCCGCCAGGCTGGAACGCCGGCGATCGCACGGCTTTGCTTATCCATGGCCTGGGCGGCTGCCACGGCAGTCCTTATCTGGTGCGCATCGCCGCTCGACTGAATGCGATCGGGGTCCGCACCTTTCGCATGGATCTGCGCGGTTGCGGCGCCGGCGCCAAGCTTGCCAAAAAGCCGTTTCATGCCGGTTGCAGCGATGACGCAGCGGCGGCGATTCTCCATATCGAAACGATCTGCTCCGGTTCGCCTTGTACGGCGATCGGGTTTTCGCTGGGAGGAAACGTCGTGCTCAAACTCGCCGGCGAGGTCGGCGAGTCGGCTTGCGGCGGCTTAGATTCTATTTTTTCCGTCGCGCCGCCGATTGATTTGGCCCATTGTTGCGAGAACATGAGCCGCGGTCTCAATCGGCTGTACGATCGTGATTTTGTTCGCCGCTTAATTCGTCGGGTCGAGTTGCAAAAAGAGTACGATGCCGAAGCGTCCTCGTTTCGTTTTACGCAGCGCCCGCGACGCATCGTCGAGTTTGATCGCGAATATACCGCGCCGATGGCCGGTTTTGGCAGCGTCAACGAGTATTACGAAAAAGCGAGCTCCGGCCCCTTGTTGGCCAAGATTGCGATGCCGGCGCATATTCTGATCGCCGCCGACGATCCGATCGTGC
>JBITAD010000514.1:0-5467 GCA_044439945.1 Blastopirellula sp. JB062 | reverse complement strand
CGTGCCGCGCGCGATCTTCGACAAATTTCCGCTTTCTTCGCTGACGACGTTAGAAGTGACCAGTCACGGCGGACATTTAGGTTTTCTGGCGCCGCGCAACTTGACCGCTGATCGCCGGTGGATGGACTGGCGCGTGACCCAGTGGGTCTCTGAACTCATGCGTCGTACGCCCGCGTAAAACTGGGCTGCGGTCCGGTAGGTATCCGCAGGGCGACGTTTAATTTCCCTTTTGCGTCGCTAACTCAATCGCTCCATAAATGACGACTTGTTCGCCCAAGGCGGCCGGCACGATCGAATAGCTGTCGGCTAACGGCGGAAAGACGAAGCGTCGCGTGTGGGCTCTTAACGGAGAAAAGAAGAGAGGATCGCCCATTAGCGAAACCCCGCCGCCGACGACGATCATCGGCGGCGCGAGCAGCGTAATAACTTGGGCGATCGCCCAGCCCAGCGCTTGTATGCCGTGGTCTAGAATATCGTGGGCCAATTCGTTGCCTTCGGCAGCCGCTTGGCCGATCAATTTGGCGGTCAGCAAGTCGAGGTTTTGGTCGCAACGCGACAATAAGTCGCGAGCATATTCGTCGCCAGTTCGATCGGCGTCGGGGCCTGGATGACGCGACAGGGTCAACGAGCGCGAAACGTCTCCCATCAATCGCGAGCGCGCTTCGGCCGCTAATCCCCAGCCGCTGGCGATCGACTCGACGGTGATCTCGGGACGATCGGCATGCATGCCGGGACGCAAGTGTCCGATCTCGCTGACGGCGGGGCGATCGACGCTGAACGGTCGCCCATGATAGACGAAGCCGCCGCCGACGCCGGTGCCGACGGTGACGTAAAAGAGGCTACTGACGTTTTTCCCGGCGCCATGTTTCGCTTCGGCCAGCGCGGCTGCGTCGCAATCATTGCAAAGCGTGGTCGGCAAGTTAAAAGTTTTTTCGCACCACTCGCCCAGTGGAAAACGGTCCCACCCTTCGATTTGATGACTTTTGGAAACGACCCCGGTTTGCGGATTAATCGGACCGCCGAAGCCGACCCCGATTGCGCTGGCGTCGTTGCGTTGCAATAAGCGATGACCGGCCGTTTCGATTTGATCGAGAATGCCGATCGCGCCATGCTCCGGCAGCACTTGCATTCGCTCGACGGCGATCGGTTCTTCCCCCGGCCGGCCGATCGCAACTTGCAGCTTGGTGCCGCCGATTTCGATTCCGAGGAACATAAACGCCTTATCGCTTGTTGTGGGAAGGCAAAGAGTTAGGCGGCGTATCGACACTCGAAATTAATTCGGGCGAAAACGTCGTTTAAGACCCAATGAAACAAGCAGAGATGAATGCTTTCGACCATGCCCATATCGTCGGTCGGCACATGCAGGCTGTGCTGCGCCAATTCCTTCAGTTTTCCGCCGCCATAGCCGGTAAGGCCCAGGGTTTTTAAACCGTGACGATTCGCCCAGTCGACGGCGTTCAGCACGTTCGCGCTGTTGCCCGACCCGCTGATCGCAATCACCACGTCGCCCGAGTCGCCATAGTTCATCAGTTGTTGTAAGAAGATTTGGTCATAGGCCAGATCGTTGCCGACCGCCATGAGCCAACCGGCGTTGTCGGTCAGGCTTAGTACTTTAAGGCGTTTGCGAGATTCGTCGCCCAAGTCCGACTCATGCAGGGTGCTTTTGCCTAAATCTTCCGCCATATGGCTGGCGGTCGTGCCGGAGCCGCCGTTGCCGAAGATGTAGACGAATTTCCCGTTTTCCCACGCTTCGTAGATCAGATCGGCCCAGTTTTGCAGGGCGGCTTGATCGACTTTTGCGATCTCTTGTTGCAATCGAGCGACGTAGGCGGACGAATCTAGTTGGGCGCCGAGCATGGGGCGTTTACTCTAAGTCTTCGCTGGGAGGATGGTACAAAATCGCAACCGGCAGCATGATCAGCACGGTAAATGCGAACAAATAGCAACGCGGCCAATCGAAATCTATCAAGATTTTATCGAACAGACCATAGAGAAGGCCCGATAGCAAGATCGCCACCCAATTGGCGCGGCTCATCTCGGCGATGACTTCTCCTTTTTGCGACTGCGGCGCCTTCGCTTGCAAATAAACTTGAATCGGCACTGAGAACATGCCGGTGCAGGCCCCCAAAACGAGCAAGACCGGCAAGCTGCCCCAAAATCCGAGCAGATGCCCATGAAAAGGACCAGGCAGCGCCAGCAGGGCGAGCGTCGCCGAAATGCCCCACGCACCGATCTGCACGATACGAAAATCAATTCGGTTTTTCGACATTAACCCGGCGATCATGCAACCGATGGCGATTCCGACCCCAATCAGTCCGTTCATGATGCTGGTATTAGTATCCGACAGTTTTAATTGCACGACTCCCAGCGAGTTGACCGATTGTTGGACGATGCCGGCGCAGAGCCAAAAGACGCACGAAGCGAGCAGCGCCTTGAGCATCGCCGGCCGAGCGCGAAACAACCGAATCGCGCTAGGCGGAACCGTGCATGCGCCAACCGTAAGTCGGGCGTGCGGTTTGGCGGGCGACGTCCGCCTCACCAGCAGCGAGGTTAGCGTACCGACGATCGCGATCGCCACGCAGATGGCCGAGCCGATCCAAAGCTGACCGCTTAGCTGATCGCGCAAGACCCCGGCGGCCACCGTGCCGAAGATGATCGCCAAAAAGGTGGTCATTAAAAAGATGCCGTTCGCTTTCGGCAGATCGGTTTCGTGCAGCGTTTCGGGCAAGATGCCGTATTTGGCCGGCCCAAAAAACGTGCTTTGGGCGCCCATCAAAAACAGTACGGCGAAGAGCCCGGCGAAACCGAACATGTCGAAGTACCAAAAGCCGATCACCCCCAGCAACATGGCGACGATTTCAGCGATTTTTGAGGAGACGATCACCGTCGTTTTCGAGAACTTGTCGGCGAGAAAACCGGCCGGTCCGGCGAGCAGCAGAAAGGGGAGCGAGAATAGAATCATCGCCACGCCTTGCAGGTCTTGTCCATTCTCGCCGCTAACGACTTGGTTGACCCCCATCAGCAACAGCAGTTGTTTAAAAACGTTGTCGTTGAACGCGCCGAAAAATTGCGTAACCGTCATCCCCCAAAAGCTGGCGTCGCGCGAGAGCGGCGGAAGCTGATCGGGATTTGCAATACGCAGGTCGTGAGAGGGCGGCGAATCGAGGCCTGACAGCGATTTATCCATGCCGGCATTATGAGAAAACTCGTCCAGCGGGGATAGGCGAGATGCGCAAAGAAAAGCGTTCCTCGCTAGGAGGAACGCTGTTGATTTCGTGGCTATAGAGGCTTTGGGCTATTCAGGCGTTTCCGCCAGTTGAACCAAGCCTCCTTCTTCGGCCATGGCTCGAATTTCTTCGGTGATTTTCATCGAGCAATACTTGGGCCCGCACATGCTGCAAAAATGAGCGCTCTTGAACGTATCTTGCGGCAGCGTCTGATCGTGGTAGGCCTTGGCCGTTTCAGGATCAAGCGACAAGCGGAACTGCTCGTTCCAATCAAACCCGAAGCGTGCGCGGCTTAGCGCGTCGTCACGATCTTGGGCGCCTGGGCGTTTGCGAGCGACGTCCGCCGCATGGGCCGAGATCTTATAGGCGATGACGCCTTGTTTGACGTCTTCGTTCTCGGGGAGTCCCAGGTGCTCTTTGGGCGTAACGTAGCAAAGCATCGCAGCGCCATGCCAGCCGGCCATTGCGGCGCCGATCGCGCTGGTGATGTGGTCATAACCGGGGGCGATGTCGGTGACCAGCGGGCCGAGCACGTAGAACGGTGCGCCGTCGCAAACTTCTTGCTGACGTTTCATATTCATCTCGATCTGATCAAGAGGAATATGCCCAGGACCCTCGACCATGACTTGAGTGCCAAGTTCGCGACCCCGCATCGTCAGTTCGCCTAGCACGTCGAGTTCGGCGAACTGCGCTTCGTCGGAAGCGTCGGCGATCGAACCAGGCCGCATGCCGTCTCCCAAGCTCCAGGTGACGTCATATTGACGCATGATTTCGCACAAGTCGTCAAAGTGAACCAGCAATGGGTTTTGCTTGCGATGCGCCATCATCCATTTAGCGATCAGCGAGCCGCCTCGGCTGACGATGCCGGTGACGCGATGCGTCGAAAGATGCAGGTGCTCTAGTTTGATGCCGCAATGGACCGTCATATAGTCGACCCCTTGCTTGGCTTGGTGTTCGACCATGTCAAGAAAGTGTTGGGGACGCATGTCTTCGATCGTGCCGCCCAACTCTTCCAGCATCTGATAGATCGGCACCGTACCGATCGGGACCGGGCTGGCGTCAATGATCTTCTTGCGGATGTTGTCGATATCTTTGCCGGTCGACAGATCCATGACCGTATCGGCGCCAAAATGGACCGCCGTATGCAGCTTCATTAACTCATCGTCAATATCGCTGGTAACCGCCGAGTTGCCGATATTGGCGTTAATCTTGCAAGTGGTCGCCAAGCCGATACCCATCGGCTCAAGTCGCCCCGCAAGGTGAACTTTGTTCGCCGGAATCACCAAACGACCAGCGCCGACTTCGTCGCGTACCAGCTCGGCGCTGATGTTTTCGCGCTTTGCCACGAACTCCATTTCGGGGGTGATATTGCCTGCACGGGCTTGAAGCAATTGCGTGGTCATGCGTTACCCAATCCTTGCTGCGGCGCGCCTAGCGCCCTAATGTGAAGCCTTACTCGTCAAGTCGTAACCGGAAGCTGCGTTTCGACTTCGGATAACAATTCATCGTATCGGGCTAAGCCCGAAGATGTCAATCTGGCGTAACGACGCGAAACGCAACGAATCGGGTGATTTTTACAGAGTTTTCAGATATTCGAGCACCGCTCGCTTTTCTTCGGTCGTCAGTTCGTCGGGATAATCATGCCCGGCCCCGCTTTTGCCAGATTTGCGCGTATCAAAATAAGTACGCTTTTCGTCGCGTCGCTTCACTTCGGGCGGAAGCGTCGAAAATTCTTCAACGACCAGGCCGACGCGCTGTTGGTCGTAGTCGTCGCTTGATCGATGCCAAACGATCGGTCGCTGATCAGGGTGCAGCAGGTGCCACAAGGTCGGTACCGACCCATTGTGCAGATAAGGGGGAGAAGCCCAGACGCCGGCCAAATGGGGCGCGACGTATCCGATCGGATCGTCGACTGACTTAACCCCGCGGTTGTAGTCGTTGAACCAACTCTCGCCGTAGATCTTGCGGGCCAACGGCGGTAAGGCGTCGTATCGCACGCGATCGGTTCCGACTTCGTCGATGTCGACGATCCGCGAGGGATAAGTTTCGCCTGCGTCATATTTGCCGTGACAACGCGCACACGTTTTCTCGAAGGCGATTTTGCCTGTGTCTGCCAGCGGTTGATCGACGGCGAATGGGTATTTCGGGGGCTCAAGCGATTGCAGATAGGCGTAAACGTGTTCAAAGTCGTCTTGCCACGAGCGAAACTTTTCGGGGCCGTTCTCGCGCGCCAAGGCAAA
>JBITAD010000513.1:351-8326 GCA_044439945.1 Blastopirellula sp. JB062 | reverse complement strand
GCGAAACGGCGACGTCGATCATCGGAAGCAGGACCGCTTTCCAGTCTTGCAAAAACAAGAGCACGACGATGGCGACCAGAATGACCGCATCGCGGAGCGTTTTGAAGACTTCGTGGACCGACTCTTCGATAAACGGGGTCGTGTCGTAGGCGATCTCGTAGTCGAGGCCCGGCGGAAAGCGTTCGTTCAGCTGTTTCATGCGAGCTTTGACGCGCTCGCCGACGTCGAGCGCATTGGAGCCGGGCAATTGAAACACGCCCAAACTGACCGAAGCGCGGCCGTCCATCCGGCTTGACGTATTCAGGTTTTTCGCGCCCAGGTCGACTCGGGCGACGTCGCGAACTCGGGTGATTTGGCCGTCGTCGCCGGTTTTAACCACGATATCGGCAAACTGGCTCGGGTCTTCCAAGCGGCCGAGCGTGGTCATGGTCAACTGCATCTCTTGCCCTTTGGGAACGGGCGGTTGACCAATTTGTCCGGCGGCGACCTGTACGTTTTGCTCTTTGATCGCGTTGATGACGTCGCCGGCGGTCATATCGCGGGTCGCGAGCGCGTCTGGATTGAGCCAGATGCGCATGCTGTAGTCTTGCTGACCTAAGATGGCGACGTCGCCGACCCCTTCGAGCGCGGCAAGCTGATCGCGAACTTGAATCGTCGCGTAGTTGCTGATGTATAGCTGATCGTAATCGGCTTTGCCCTCTTCGTTTTCTTCGGCGATGATGGTGACCGCCATCAAGATGTTGGGCGATTTCTTTTTGGTCGTTACGCCGGTCGCCTTGACGACGTCGGGCAGTAGCGGCACCGCTTGCGAGACCCGGTTTTGCACCAAGACTTGGGCCATATCGAGATCGGAGCCCAGTGCGAACGTGACCGTCAGGGTGTAGCTGCCGTCGCTGGCCGATTGCGAAGACATGTAAATCGCATTTTCGACGCCGACCACTTGCTGCTCGATCGGAGCGGCGACCGTTTCGGCCACCACCTCGGCGCTGGCGCCGGGATAAGAACAAGTCACTTGAACCGTGGGAGGGGCGATTTCGGGATATTGCGCAACCGGCAAAATCCAGACGCAGATCGTCCCCGCCAAAATGATGACGATCGAGATCACCCAAGCGAAAATCGGTCGGTCGATAAAGAAGCGAGCCAGCACGAGATGCTATCCTTCGTCGATGTTCAAATCAGTCGGTAATCGAAGTGTTTCGCGGCCGTCGGGGGCTAGAGCCTGTTTCAAAACTTCATTTCGGCTTCGATTTTCAGATTTTCTCGATCTGCTTTGTCGATCTGCGGCGGCGAATCGTCGTCGATTCGCCTGCTTCGACCTCCTTGCATCTCCGGCCAAAATCAGAAAATCTCGGGCACGAAAACAGTTTTTTTGAAACCGGCTCTACGACTTCGCCGGCTCTTCGGTCTTGGGGTCTTGCTTCGGTTTGGGGGCGTCCGCGTTCGATTCGTCGGCGGCGGGCTGGATTTCGTCGGGGCGCAACATGCGAGGATCGATCGGCGGCGGGTCTTGCATTTTGCCTTCGTGCACGACGACCGGTTTGCCGGGGCGTACGAGCAGCGTGCCGTTGATCACCACTTTTTCGCCCTCTTTCAGGCCGCTGACGATGACCCGGTTGTCGCCTTGTTTAGAGCCGAGGGTGACTTGGCGTCGCTCGGCGATGTTTTTGTCGTTGACCACGTAGACGTAACGATCGCTTTGATCGGCTCCGATCGCTCGTTCAGGCACAAGCACGGCGTCGTACGGGCGGCTTGCCGCGACCTTGACCCGAACGAACATGCCGGGGGCCAGGGCTTCGTCTTTGTTGCTGATGACGGCTCGCACGCTCAGGGTGCCGGTGCCGGCGTCTAGTTGGTTTGAGCCGAAGTCGATGACGCCCAACTCGGGGTAAACCGTGCCGTCGGCCAAGGTGATTTGGACCGGAATTTTTCGATCGCGTAGCGGCACATGACGCGTTTCGTGATCGGCGACGCGCTGCTCGGTGAATTTGAGCAGGGCCAGTTCGTCGACGTCGAAATAGACGTAGGTCGGATTGACCGAAACGATGGTGGTCAGCAAGGTCGGCGAGCCGGGGCCGCTTTGCACCAGATTGCCGTCGGTGACGTAGGTGCGATCGATTCGGCCGTCGATCGCTGAGGTGATCGTGCAATAGTCGAGATCGACCTTGCGAGCGACGACTTGGGCTTCGGCCGCTTTGACCGCCGCATCCGATTCGTTGACCGCGGCGACGCTTTCGTCGTAGAGCTCTTGGCTAATCGCGCCGCTGTCGACCAGCTTGTCGTTTCGCGCGAGGGTCGATTTCGCTAGTTCGTACTTCGCTTTGTAGAGATTGGCGTTGGCCACCGCTTGGTCGTACTGCGCCTTGTAGGTGCTGGTATCGATCAAAAAGAGGAGTTCCCCTTTTTTGACGAGATCGCCGTCATTGAACTTGACCGCTTGCAGATAGCCCGAAATTTTGGCGTAGATGTCGACCGTTTGCTCGGCTTCGACATGACCGGTGTATTCGTCAAAATCGAGTACCGGACGCTTGATCGAAAGCGCGACCGTCACCGGCGGGGGTTCGGGTTTCGGCAATTCGATCCGAGGTCCGCAGCCCAGTGCGAACAACAGTAAAAACGACGACGATATTCGGGAAAGAAATGCCGCGGGTCTCATCTTCGTCCTTCAGTGGGTGTAACTCTTCGCCTGCTTCGATCGTTTACGTATTATGCCGATTGACTTGGTCTGCCGACAGTTAGCGCAGGCCGAAATCTCTCGACCCGCGCGGTCTGTTACCATCTTCGGGTAACGGCGGCCGTAAACTTTGCGCAAGCGGCGCCGCCTTGATGGAATCGCACGGTTTTCGTTTGAATATAACGACAAACGGCGTTGTGCGGTTAATTTATATAAGTAATGACCACGTCGTCAGAGCGAGCGGCGTCGGAAAAGAGCTGCTGCAGCTTGGGAAAGACCTGAAACATTCCTTCGACTTCGTCTTGCGTCCAGCCGCCGGGTTGCGGTTCGGGGTAGATGCCGGCCTGGTTGAACGCTTCGGCCGAGAATCGCTCGCGAAGGATATCGATCGACAACGGCCGCAAGGCTTCGGCGATTTGCGCGATTTCGTCGCGCTCGAACCGTCTGGCCGGGCCGTAGCTGGCTTCGATCGCCGTCGGCGTTCCCCCCATGACGACCCGAAACAGCGGATCTTCGGGATCGGCGTCAGGCTCGAGCGACGCGTCGCCTGTCAGCAGAAAATGCAGGGCGTGCCAATCTTTTTCGAGATCAACTCGGGTCGGATCGTCTTGGGCGTGAGCCATGGCCGCTAAGATCTCGGGCCCGTGCGCGGCAATCGCGTCGGGGTCGTGCATCATCTGGGCCATCGCCGCCATGTCGATGCCTGGAAGACCGCACAAATAAGAGATTGCCGCTTCCGGGTCTTGTTCGAGCTCGGCCAGTTCGCCTGGCGAAAGCCGACGATAGGTG
Organism: Blastopirellula sp. JB062; assembly: GCA_044439945.1. Classification (GTDB taxonomy): domain Bacteria; phylum Planctomycetota; class Planctomycetia; order Pirellulales; family Pirellulaceae; genus Blastopirellula. The sequence continues at coordinate 4,866 of JBITAD010000513.1, read as the reverse complement.
CAGATCATTCCCATATCGCAAGTTCCTGCTGCGATTGAAAAAAGTTGGCGCGGCGCAAAGGACGCTGCTGCGACGAATCTAAGGGATCGAGGGGCAGTTGTCACGTTAATTTTATGATGGAACGGCCCCGTTCCGCCCGAGCGATCAACGGCGTCGCGGCTGGGCGTTGAGCCGATAGCGCTGGGCCGCAGCTTGCATTTGTTGCGGGCCGCGATAGCGAATTTCGCTCCGCTGGCCGCTGCGACGATCGGCGGCGGCTTGCACGCGCAGCTCGCAAAACCAACCGATTCCGTAGGTTTGCGCAACGCTGAGGGCGACCCCGGTTTGAAAGCGAGCGTCTGGATAGATCGGCACGTTTAACGCGTGCAGCGACCACTGTGCGGCGTCAAGACGGAGATTCCCTTCGTCGGTCTCGCGCAAAAAGGGGCGCAGCGGCGGCGGCAACGCTTCGGCGGCGGCCGCATCAATATAAAGATCGGCCCGCGAGACGTGCGACGCGTACAACGCCCAACCGGGCCAAGCGTCGCAATAACCGAACGGCTCGAACAACGGCAGAAGGAGGACAAACGCGGCGACCAGGATGCCGACCAACCGGGCGGCGGCAGGATCGGGCGGCGGCTGGACGACGGTTTCCGCTTCCGTTTTCGCTGGGGCGAGCGGCGCCGGCCAGAAGAGCAGGGGAGCTTGCGCGAGAAAGAGCAAGTTCCAGATCATCACGCCGGGCCAATGATTCAATCCCCAGGGGCCGACTACCATCAACAGCGACGCATGCATCAGCGCCGCGAGGCAGACGCCTGGTTTGCGAGTTTGCGGGATCGCTAACAGCAGGCCGACGATCAATTCGCCGAGTGGAAACAGGAGGGTCGCCCAGGGACGCGTCTCTTCGGCGAGAGCCGCGGAAGCGCCGAACCAGCGAAGCGGCACGTCAAGAAAATTTTGCCCAAGTTCGTTCATGAACGGGGCGTTGAATTTTGAAAGCGCCGAGTAAACGTAGATGCTGATCACGATCACTCGTAACAAGCGGATCGCCAACTTCGCTTCGCAGGTCGCCAAGATGATTGCCGTAAAGATCAACTGATAAGCCCAGGGCTGAAATCGATGTTGGTCGAGCAGGCAACTGGCCGAGATGCACGCGGCGACCGACCAGGCGGCCGTCGTCGACAGACGTTTCGGCGAAAGGAGCCAGGCGACCAGCGAAACGACGATGCCGATCGCAAGCGCGTAATCGATCGCTCGAGGCGCCGCGACCAGCGCTTGCAGCGCCGGAACCTGCGGAAAGTCGGTTTGCGGCAGCCACAATCGATACGACGCGCCGACCAATGCCAGCCCGGTAAGCGCCAAGAGCCGCCGGTAAGATTGCAGACGACGATCGAGTGCCGCGACGTTCGACTCGCTCACGTTAGCGGGGCTCCAGATAAAGAATGCGACAGCCGATCATTCGCTTGCGAAGTCGCTTGACCCCGTCGGGACTCACCTTTGTGCCGGAGAGCGTGAGCAGTTTAAGCGTTTTGTGCGAAGTCAGCCGCTCGACTCCGGCGTCGGTCACCGAGGTATCGGCAAGGTTCAACTCTTCCAGCTTTTGCGCCTGATCGAGCGCCGCCAGGCGAGCGTCGTCGATATCGGTCTCGCAAGCGGAAAGATCGACCGTGTGCAGGCGGCCGCTTTTGCGTAAACGAAGCTTGGCGCCCCACTGGCGGAGCTGGTCAATAAGTTCGGGGGGATCGGCGTCAGGCATTGGGTCGCAACTATTAAAAAGGATGATCTGATTGTATCGTAGTTCGTTTCGTCTTCGCTGAACATGGAACCGACCATGGCCGATCGCCGCTGGAAGCTGCTCTATCTCGACGAGCGTTTGATCGTGCTCGACAAGCCGAGCGGTCTGCTTTCGGTACCGGGGCGCGGTCCTGACAAATACGATTCGTTAGCGGTGCAAGTTGAAGCGGATTTTCCGGGCGCGCGAAACGTTCATCGACTCGATCGCGATACGAGCGGGGTGATCATCATGGCCCGCGACGCCGAAACGCATCGCCATTTGAGCCGTCAGTTCGAGCGGCGGGAAACCGACAAGCGATACATTGCAGTCGTCGCCGGAGCGGTCGCGGCCGAGACGGGCCGAATCGATTTGCCGCTGCGCAAAGATCTGGAGCATCCGCCGCGGCATCGGGTCGACCGGCAACAGGGCAAACCGGCCGTCACCGATTGGCAGGTGGTCGAGCGGCGCGAAGATTCGACCCGCTTGGCGCTTTGCCCGCAAACCGGTCGCAGTCATCAACTGCGCGTGCATCTGCAAGCGATCGGTCACCCGATCTGGGGCGATCCGCTTTATGCGGACGAAGTTGCGTTGGCGGCGGCCGATCGGTTGATGCTGCATGCCCAAGAGTTGGAAGTGACGCACCCGAGCGACGAGCGACGTATCCGCTTTGTCGCCCCGTCGCCGTTTTAGAGCCGGGCCGACAAAGCGGTTGAATCTCGGAATTGAAGCGGGGATAAGTTGTTGATGGGTTGTCAACACACGGTCGGTAAGCCGTCGATAGTCGGTTGATGCTGTCGATTTCTCTGACGAGCATTGACCCGGCGGCCTGCGAGATTGCCGGCGTTGACGGTTTGAGAAGCTCACGACGGATGAACCTCGAAATCGAATCGGGGATAACTTGTTGACTAACCGTTGGCACAATGTCGATAGCGGACGGAACCTGTCGATTTCGGGTCGATAACCGGTCGATCATGTCGCTAGCGCGGAGAGCGGCGCGAGAATTTGGCGGTAGGGCGGAGTTTGCGGAATGCGGCGCGCAATGCGACCGAGAGAAAGAGCCGTAGCTTACGGAGCAAATCGGTTGCGATAGAGAGGCGAGATTAGTTCTCGCCGAGGGCCGATTTGATGATAGCGTCGATATCGAAATCGCCGGCGTCAATCGAGTCCATGATCGAATCGACCATGACGTCTTCGTCTTTGCGGTGCAGTTCGGCCAAGATCAGTTCGATTTCGGCGTCGCTATGGCCGCGACTGCGGAGAAATTCAGTTAGTTCCGGATATTGTTCCAGCTGACTCATCTTGCGTATCGCCGTTTTGCGGTCGGTTGGCCTCTTCCGACCCCGCCGTTTGGCGTTCGGTCGGCCCTTGACCTAGCATAGAACACGCATTGCCGTTTGAACAATCGGTTTTATCAGAAACATAGCGGGAGTCGGATTTGCTCGATTTCGCCGCTTGCAGGTGATAAGTTAGTAAAGTGAGCCCTGCCATGACGTTGCCTGCCGTATGTTGGAGACGCCCCGAAATGAACTATCGAACTTTTTGGTTACCTTTGTCGCTCGTATTTGCCGTGCTGACGCAAGTTGCAGTCGGCGAAGACTGGCCGAATTGGCGCGGTCCGCGCGGCGATGGAGTGAGCCTGGAGACCGACGTGCCGCTCACTTGGGGCGACGCCGAGAACATTCGCTGGAAAGCGGAACTTCCCGGCTGGGGCGGTTCGACGCCGGTCATTCAGGACGCTGGTTTAATTATTACTTCACAAGACGAAGAAGGGCGCCTTTATTTACAACTGTTTGACAAAAACTACGGTAGTCCGCTTCGTAAGATGGAAGTTGGCGCTGGCGAAGTGCCGCGCAAAGCGCCGAAACGATCGAAGCAAAAGTTCCACACGCTGCACAATCTTGCGTCTCCATCGCCAACAGTTCATCACAAATCGATCGCCGTCCACTTCGGCAATGGGATATTGGCGGTTTACGACTTTGAGGGAAACCGCAAATGGCAACGCAATCTGCAGGAAGAATATGGCGCCTATACGATCTGGTGGGGGCACGCCAACAGTCCGGTGATTGTCGACGGTAAAGTGGTTTCGGTCTGCATGCAAGATTCGCTTGCCGACCTTGGGCGAGAACCGGCGTTAAGTTATTTGGTTGCGCACGACCTGAAAACTGGCAAGTTGCTGTGGAAAACCGAACGCATGACCGGCGCGCCGGCCGAGCAAGCCGACGCCTATACGACCCCGCTGGTGCGCCAGCGAAACGGCCGGACCGAACTGATCGTGATGGGCGGCAACCAGCTAGACGCCTACGACGCGAAGACCGGCAAGCAAATTTGGTATTTGCCCGGTTTGGAAGGAGGCCGCACCGTGACCGGCCCGACCAGCGACGATCAACGGATCTATTGCACGCGCGGCATGCGCGGGCCGACGTTGGCGGTACGTCTCGACGACCTCAAGACGGGCCGGGTCGCCGATTCGGCGATTGTTTGGGAAGAGAGTCAATCGACGCCTGACACGCCTTGTCCGGTGACGGTCGACGATTTGTTGTTTACGGTAACCGACGACGGCATCGCCGTTTGCCGTGAAGCGGCCAGCGGCGAACTTGTCTGGAAAGAGCGTCTGGGCGGCAAGTTCAAAGCGTCTCCTGTCGCGGCGGCCGGACGCATCTATTTTTTGAATACCGACGGACTTTGCAGCGTAGTGGCGGCCGATCGCAATTTCCAGGTATTAGCGGAGAACAAGCTGGACGACGAAACGATCGCGTCGCCGG
>JBITAD010000513.1:0-341 GCA_044439945.1 Blastopirellula sp. JB062 | reverse complement strand
CGCCGGCGATTTCGGACGGTTGCATCTATATTCGAGGCCGAAAGCATTTATATTGCATCGGCAAAGCGTCATAAGGGTCATTCGCGTGAACGCAAGTACGTTGATGTTGTCCTCTCGCGAAGGGGACGTCGTAAAAGTAACGCTGCTACCGGAAGAACTGCGAACTCCGGAAGATTGTTACGATTTAAGAAACGAAATGATCGCCGCCGCAACCGACTGTCGCGCTGTGCTGATCGATTTTGGCAACGTCGTCTTTATGAGCAGCGTCGGGCTGCTCGCCTTTCTAGGCTTGCGCCGCGCCGTGGCCGAGCGAGACGTGCGAATCATCTTTTTCAACCTCT
>JBITAD010000512.1:0-8330 GCA_044439945.1 Blastopirellula sp. JB062 | reverse complement strand
TTGGCTGCATCGGATCGTGGTAAACGCGTCGCTCATGAAATTACGCACGCGACGGCGTAAACCGGAAAAACCGATTGATGATTTGTTGCCGCAATTCTCGGGCAACGGCCATCGCGACGGTCATGAGCCGGCATGGGCCGTTACAACCGATACTGCAGTTAACGACCGGGAGATCCGCGAACTTGTTCGCACAAAGATTGCAGATTTACCTGAATCGTACCGTACCGTTTTGCTCCTACGCGACATCGAACAGATGAGCACCGAAGAAACGGCGGAAGTATTGGAACTGACGCCCGGCGCTGTAAAAACACGGCTTCACCGTGCTCGCCAGGCGCTCAAAACCTTGCTAGATCCTCACATGCAAGGTACCTAAACTATGAACCACTCCAAATTATCTTGCAAAGAGATCTACGACTATCTCGCCGAGTTTCTTGACCAATCCTTGCCGGCCAATCAGCAAGAGGTCATGCAAACGCATCTAGAGCATTGCCCCTGCTGCAAGCACTACCTTGAGAACTATCGCGAGACGCTGATCTTGGGCAAAGCGGCCTGTTGCAACAAGATGAATCCCCCCCCGCCAGCCCCTGACGCCTTAATCAAAGCGATCCTGGACGCGCGTCAGCAAGGCGACGCCGAGAATCCGCCGTCTGAATAAAGACGCTTCCGTTCTCTCTTTCAGATCGCAGTTTCCATTCGGAATGCAACCCAATCGGCTGGAGCCCCACCAGCCGTTATGCGTCAATTGCAGCCGTATTGGATGCTTTCCGAAGTGCGATCAGCTAGAATCAGGGCGCTAAATCCATTCGCGTTCCTCCCGCCCCCGCTCGCTTTATGATTCGCTCGATCTTGCTCGTCGCTGGCGCGCTGTCGTTCTTATCTTTCGCCCAAGCCGATAAGCCCAATATTTTGTTCATCGCCATCGATGATCAAAACGATTGGATCGGCTGCCTTGAAGGGCATCCGCAGATCCAAACTCCGCATATCGACGGGCTTGCCGCTCGCGGGACGCTTTTTACCAACGCGCATTGCCAAGCCCCCCTTTGCAATCCTTCGCGGACGAGCCTGATGACCGGGCTGCGCCCCAGCACGACCGGCATCTATGGTTTGGCGCCCTGGTTCCGCAATGTCGAGACGCTACGCGAATTGGTTTCGCTGCCGCAGTACTTGCGACGCCATGGGTATGCCGCGTATTCGACCGGCAAAATTTATCACGGCGGCTACGGACGTCGCCCTCATAAAGACGACGAGTTCGATCAGCTTGGGCCTGCGGCGTCGGTCGGCGCCAAGCCTCCGCAAAAATTGGTTGATACGCCCAATCCTCATCCTCTGGTCGACTGGGGCGTCTTTCCGCACGCCGACGAAGAAAAAGGAGACTACCGAGTCGCCAGTTGGGCGGTCGAAACGCTCCGTTCACAGCCGAAGCAACCCTTCTTTCTATCGGTCGGCTTCTTTCTGCCGCATGTCCCCTGCTATGCGACGCAAAAATGGTTCGACCTTTATCCCGAGGACGAAGTTCAGCTTCCGCCGTACATGCGACAAGACCGTGACGACGTGCCTCGCTTCTCTTGGTACCTCCATTGGAAATTGCCGGAACCGCGACAGAAATACCTCGTCGAATCAGGACAGTGGCGCAATCTTGTTCGTTCGTACCTGGCGTGTACCAGTTTCGTCGACGCGCAAGTCGGTCGCGTATTGGCGGCGCTCGAACAACAAGGGTACGCCGACAACACGGTCGTCGTACTCTGGTCAGATCACGGCTGGCACCTTGGCGAAAAAGGGATCACTGGCAAGAACTCGCTTTGGGATCGCTCGACTCGCGTGCCGCTGATTTTCGCCGGACCAGGCGTCGCTATCGGCGGCAAATCGGCGGAATCGGTCGAACTTCTCGACATTTATCCCACGCTGATTGAACTGTGCGGCTTGCCTGCCAAGTCAAACCTTGATGGCATATCTCTCGTGCCGCAACTGCAAAACGCCGCCGCTCAACGCAAACGCCCCGCGATGACGACGCACAACCCCGGCAACCATGCCGTCCGTACCAAGCGTTGGCGATATGTTCGCTATGCCGACGGATCGGAAGAACTGTACGACATGCAAGCCGATCCGCACGAAATCAATAACTTGGCCGGCAAGGTTGAACTGGCCGGGGTACGAAAGGAACTATCTGCCTGGTTGCCGTCCAACGACGCCCCGCCTGCCCCTGGCAGCGCCCATCGCATTTTGACCTACGACGGAGAGACGGCGGTCTGGGAGGGCGAAGAGATCGGCGAAAACGCCCCAATTCCCGAGTTATGAAGTTGGCTAGTCGCATCTATGAAAGCTGCAATCCAATCTCAGGGCGATCGCCAAGCTTACGCCGTCTCTTCCAATAGGTTGTTCAGCGTGTTGAGATAGGTAAAAAATACGCGGAAGATCAAGCTGATGATCAGCCCGGCCACCATCAGCCAGACGCCAAAGCCTGCCAACATGGCCAAGGCGTTCAGCGCGGCTTTGGCACGAGCTTGGTAGTCAGCCGACAACTTTTCCATCATCTCCGACAAGTTGCCGCTGATTTCGCCGGTATCGATCGCATCGAGAAACTCTTCCGGAAAAACGCCCGTGTGCCGCAGCGCAGCGCCAATCTCTTCGCCAGCCAGCAAATCGCGGTCGACCTGATCAAGAAATTGCGTGTAGTAGTCGCTATGGGTCGACTCAAGGCCGAGTCGCACCGAACGCCTGGCGTCGAGGCCACCGCCGGTGGTCAGCGCCAGCGACCAAGCCATTTGCGAAAGGGCGATCGTTTTTAGCGGGGCGCCGATGACGGGGATGTTCATCAGCAAACGCCCGAGCGGCAGAAAGTCGAGTTGCCCGCGACTATAAAACACCCAGACCGCCCATCCCCCAAAGATTACGCTGCCGACAAACGCCAAATAAACAATTAAACCCGGGGTACCGACTAAACCTAAACCGAGGACGTCGACCGGCTGCCCCGTCATTTCGCCGATGAATCCCATGATCCAAATCAGCAGACCGACCACGGCGACGGCGAACGCAAGTTGAATAAGCGGCCATGTAATGCCTGCCAAAAAGGCGATACGCAATTGCAATCGATGCTCGTATCGGACCGAGAGCTCTTGTAAAATTCGATCGAGATGCCCTGTTTCGTCCCCCAGACGAACCATCTCGCGAAAGACATGCGGAAAGTAGTCGCCGGTCCTATTGAGCGCGTCTCCCAGGGTCGCGCCGCTTTCGACCCCGTCTCGAATTTCGCACATCATCTGACGCTGCGATCCTTGGGCCCGGTCCACTTCGCGACGCCAAATCGTGCGATCATCGACGCCTGCGTCTAGTTGCGTCCCCACGCGGCGGCACAGCAAGACAAGCGATTGAAGTCCGATACGGGGCGAAAAAAACATGCGATCTCGCGATTTCAGAGAGTTTTGACCGGTTCCCTTTCAAGATACCTGGGGAATTCGTCGGCGACAGCGCCTTGCCCCTCAGCCTAAGTCGCCCGATTTTGTTAAACTATTGGATTCTCGAATTTCGCCGTTGACGGAAAATCGCCGCCCCCGGCATTTTTTGAGTTCCGAATGTAGGTTCTAACACCCTTTTGCGCTATGCCCCCGTGGAATCAAATCGCGATCGTCGGAGTCGGTCTGATAGGCGGTTCGATTGGGCTTGCGATGCGTGCCCGCGGCTTGGCCAAGTCGATTGTCGGGGTCGGGCGGAACCCCAAAAGTTTGGCCGACGCCCAACAAGTGGGGGCGATTGATCGAGCCGCCGCTGATATCGCCAGCGGCGTCAAAGAGGCCGATCTGGTGATCGTCTGCGCACCGGTCGAAAAAATAGTCGGGCTCGTCCAAGAGATCGACCAACATTGCCCCGCCGGCACGATCGTGACCGACGCCGGCAGCACGAAAGACGCTATCGCGACCGCACTGGATCAGGGGCTGCAAAACGCTCGTTTCGTCGCCGGTCATCCATTAGCGGGGGGGGCGAAAGCCGGCCCGCGCCATGCCGACGCTTGTCTGTTTGTCGATCGCACCGTGGTGCTGACTCCGACCCAGCGAACCAATACCGAGGCCGCCGAAGCGATCGAAGAATTGTGGACGGCGCTGGGCGCCACGGTTCTTTGGATGAAACCGAAAGAACATGACGAAGCGTTGGCGTTCACAAGCCATTTGCCGCATTGGGCGGCGGCGGCCGTCGCGGCGACGACCCCGGAAAAGTGGCTGCCGCTCACTTCGACCGGCTGGGCCGATACGACCCGCATCGCCGCCGGAGACGCCGCCTTGTGGCGGCAGATATTTACATCGAATCGGGGCCACGTCTTGAAGGCGCTCGACAAGTTTGAGAAAGTGCTGGCGGCTTTGCGTGAAGCGCTCGAAGCGGAGAACGACGCCAAGCTCGAAAAACTCCTAAACGACGGAAAAAATCGCCGTGACGCTGTGGGAAATTGATATTTATCCGTCCGCTGCCGAGCGCGACGCCGCCGCTGATTCGCTGATCGCCGCTGCGGCTGATCTCGGGCTGACGACCGACCTGCAAGTCGCCGCTTCGCGCGGTTTCTTGATTCAGGCCGATTTTAGCCGCGCGCATGTCGAGCAGCTTTCAGAGCAATTGCTTTGCGATACGGTCGTCGAACAAGCGAAAATCGACGAAGCCGGCGCAGCCTCGCTTTCGCAACCGCCGGCCGCTGGATTGTCGCAATTGGTCTACGTCTTGCCGAAGCCCGGCGTGATGGACCCTGTCGCCCAAAGCACGATGACGGCGATCGCCGATTTCGGACAATCGGCCGCGGCGGTACGCACCTTTCGCAAGTATTGGCTGCCCGAACTGCCTGCCCCATTGTTCGACAAATTGTGCGGCAAACTGCTGGCGAACGATGCGATCGAACAGGTGATCGTCGGCGCGATCCCGTTTACGCAACTCTCGTTCGGCAAGCCTTACGAGTTTTCGTTGCAAACGACGGCCATTCGCGAACTCGACGACGCCGGCCTGATGAAGCTCAGCAAAGAAGGACAGCTTTATCTGACCCTGGTCGAAATGCAGACCATTCAAAAATATTTCGCCGAGTTGGGTCGCGATCCGACCGACATCGAATTGGAGTCAGTCGCCCAAACTTGGAGCGAACATTGCAGCCACAAAACGTTGGCCGGCCGCATCGCCTACCAAGACGAAAAAGGCGAACGCCGCTTCGACAACATGCTGAAAGAGACGATCTTCGCGGCGACGCAAGAAATTCGGAAAAGCCTGGGCGACCAAGATTGGTGCGTCAGCGTATTTCAAGACAATGCCGGCATCGTCCGTTTCGACGAAGAACATAACGTCGTATTTAAAGTCGAAACGCACAATCATCCTTCGGCGCTCGAACCGTACGGCGGAGCGAACACCGGAATCGGCGGCGTCATTCGCGATCCGATGGGCACCGGCATGGGCGCCAAACCGATTTGCAACACCGACGTCTTCTGCTTTGCCCCGCCCAACGTCGACCCCGAAACGCTGCCGTCTGGCGTTTTGCATCCGCGCCGCGTGATGAACGGGGTCGTCAGCGGCGTGCGCGATTACGGCAATCGCATGGGCATTCCGACGGTCAACGGCGCCGTCTACTTTGACGAACGTTACCTGGGCAATCCGCTAGTTTATTGCGGCAACGTCGGCCTGATTCCGCAGCAGCACTCATTTAAAGAGCCGCAACCGAACGATCTCATCGTCGCTCTCGGCGGACGAACCGGACGCGACGGCATTCACGGCGCCACGTTCAGTTCGGCCGAATTGACGAGCGAAAGCGAATCGCTCTCAGGCGGCGCCGTTCAAATCGGCAATGCGATCACCGAAAAAATGGTGCTCGACGTCTTGCTCGAAGCACGTGATCGCGGCCTGTTCAACGCCGTCACCGACTGCGGCGCCGGCGGATTTTCGAGCGCCGTGGGCGAAATGGGCGAAAAAATCGGCGCCGACGTCTGGCTCGATCGCGCTCCGCTCAAATATGACGGCTTGTCTTACACCGAAATCTGGATCAGCGAAGCCCAAGAACGAATGGTTCTGGCCGTTCCAGATCATAAGTGGGACGAACTGGAAGAGCTCTGTTCGAGCGAGGGAGTCGAAGCGACCATCATCGGACGCTACGTGCCGACCGGACGATTAAAGTTGTTCTATTACAACGAGCAGGTCGGCGACCTTGATATGCAATTTCTGCATGATGGACGACCTCCCGTCGTCCGCGAGGCGACTTACAAGCCGTTGCCGGTCAAAGAACTTTCGCTTCCCAGCGCCAAATCATGCGACTTCGCAGGCGACTTAAAACAGATCCTCGGCTCGCTGAACGTCGCCAGCAAGCATTGGATCATTCGCCAATACGATCACGAGGTGCAAGGCGGCAGCGTCGTTAAACCGCTGGTCGGCGTGCAAAACGACGGCCCTGGCGATGCCGCGGTCGTTCGCCCCGTGCTCAACTCGCATCGCGGCGTGGTCGTTTCATGCGGAATGAACCCGCGTTACGGCGACTTTGACACCTACGACATGGCGGCCAGCGCCATTGACGAGGCGATTCGCAATTGCGTCGCCGTCGGAGCCGATCCTGCCCAGATCGCCATTCTCGACAACTTCTGCTGGGGTTATACCGATCGCCCCGAAACGCTCGGTTCGCTCGTTCGCTCGGCGATCGCCTGTTACGACATGGCAATTGCGCTCGGTACGCCGTTTATCTCGGGCAAAGACAGCCTTAACAACGAGTTCAGCTATTTTGACGACGCCGGCGAAAAACAAACGATCTCGATTCCTCCCTCGCTGCTGATCAGCGCCCTCGGTCAAGTCGACGACGTCCGCCGCTGCGTCACGATGGACCTGAAAAAAGCAGGCAGCAAGCTCTATTTGGTTGGCGCCACGCTCAACGAGCTCGGCGGTTCGCACTGGGCCCTCATTCACGAACGCTCAACCGGAGCGGCGCCCAAGGTCAATCCGGCTGTCGCCAGAAGCACGTTCGCGGCGCTGCACAAAGCGATTCACGGCGGATTGGTTCGCGCGTGCCATGATCTTTCGGAAGGCGGCTTGGCCGTCGCCGCGGCCGAAATGGCGTTCGCCGGCGGACTTGGCGCCGAGATCGCCCTCGACGACATGCCGCACGACGATGCGGCCAAGCATCCGGTTTGCCGATTGTTCAGCGAATCGAATACGCGTTTTTTGGTCGAGGTTCCGCCCGAAAACGAGAAGCAATTCCAATCGGTGCTCGCCGGCGTTCCGCATGCGTCGATCGGCGTTGTCGTCGACAAGCCGAACCTGACGATTTCGCTCGACCAAACGACCTTAATCGCGGCCGAGATCGGCGAATTAAAACAAGCCTGGTTAGCCCCGCTTGATTGGTAAGCGGCTTTCTCTCGTATTTTCCGTTTGCAGCCTCCTACAAGAAAAAGTATCCGACGATGGCCACCCCCAAGGCGTTGATCCTGCGAGCACCAGGCACTAATTGCGATCGCGAAACGGCCTTTGCTTTTGAAACGGCAGGCGGCGCCGCCGAGCGCGTCCATCTAAACCGCATCTTGGATCAGCCGAATCTAACCGAGCAATATCAAATTCTCTGCCTGCCCGGCGGGTTCAGCTACGGAGACGACATCGCTGCCGGCCGCATCGTCGGCAGCCTGATCCGTCACCACCTGGAAGAAACGCTGCGTCAGTTCGTCGACGCCGGCAAGCTGGTTTTAGGCATTTGCAACGGATTTCAGATCTTGCTGAAATCGGGCATCTTGCTGCCGGATGCCGCCGACGGTCGCCCCCCTGCGACGTTAGCCTGGAACCAATCGCAACGATTCGTCGATCGCTGGGTCCACTTAAAAACGACCAACAACAACTCCGTCTTCCTGAAGGACATCGAAAAGATGTATCTGCCGGTCGCGCATGCCGAAGGGCGTTTCGTTGCGCGAGACGCCGCAACTCTGCAATCGCTTGACCAAGCAGGTCAACTGGCGCTGCGCTACACCGATGCGGACGGCGGCGAAGCGACCTTTCCCGATTGTCCTAACGGCGCGCAGTTATGCGTTGCCGGCGCAACCGACGCCACGGGACGAGTATTCGGATTGATGCCCCACCCCGAGCGATATCTGGCCCCGACGCACCACCCGCGCTGGACGCGCGGCGAAGCAAGCGAAGTGGGAGACGGCCTTAAAGTCTTCCAGAACGCCGTCCAATTCTTCGCGTAAGGCCTGGCGCCTCGCTGCCTTTGACCTTCTTTTTAACGCCTAGCCTAGCGGGCCATCTAGTCGCGCGACAATCGTCCTTCATCCCCCATATCCCTCGGGTTTTATCCTTGACTGTGGGGTGCTACGAGACAACAATGGGTAAATAGTCTCATCTAT
>JBITAD010000511.1:0-8344 GCA_044439945.1 Blastopirellula sp. JB062 | reverse complement strand
AATGGAGACATGACCTATGACGAGATCGCCGCCGCGCTAGACATTCCCTCTGGCACGGTGAAGACTCGAATGAGGATGGCTCTGGAAAACCTCCGAACGATCCTCGCTCCGACCAAGGCCGACGCGACCCAACCCTGACCGACTCCCATTTCCCCCGCTCTCCGCTTAAGGAAACTCGCCTTCCAGCGTTTTACCGAATAAAGTTCGATGACCGATCACGACGAAATCCGACAACAAATGCTCGAGCTGATCTACGGCTTGCTCTCTGACGACGAAGCGTCGCAGCTGGCAAGTCGCATCGGTCGCGATCCGGAGCTTGCCCGGACCTATGCCGAGGTGAAAGAGCAGACCGACTTGTTGGCGTCGGCGGTCCTGGTCGCCAAAGAGCCGTTGCCCGACTTCGCCGCTTGGAAAAAAAAGGCGCAAACGCAACAACGGGTCGAACGTTCGCAAGCGGCGCGACGCTTCGTGCGCGGCGTGCAAGCGTTGACCGCCTTGGCGGCGTCGGTGTTGATTCTCGCCGGCGGGGCCGGGTTCTTCTTCGCCGCGACCGGCGAGCTTGCCCAAGCGCCGAGCGCCTCTTTGTCAAAGGTCGCCGCCGTAAACGATACGACGCTTGGGAAAACGGCGCTCGAACTCGAAGTTTCCGGCCCTCGCGTCTTAAGCAGCGAAGTGACCAACCGCTTTGACGTTTCGGTTCGCAACCAAGCGGCGCGGCAAGACGACGCCGAAATCTCGTACAACTTTACGTCGCCCCAAGGCGATACGATCGTCGCCGGCAAACAGCAGGCAATCAACGGACTGGCCAAGATCGCCCTGCCGGCCGAAAAAGCGCAGTCCGCAAAGTTGCAAATTTCCGCACAGCAAGGCGCCGCTTCAATATCGGTCGAATCGCCGCAGTTGAACGCCGAACCGCCCAAAACAATTACCACGATCGCACTCGATCGTCCGCTGGTTCGCGCCGGCGAAACGATCCGCTGGCGCAGCAATACGCTTAGCAGTCAGACCCAGCAAGCCGTCGACGGAGCGGTCGAATTTCAGATCGTCGATCCTGATCAACGCCCGGTCTCCGGCTTCGTATCGCAAGGAACCACCCAACGCGGCGTCGCCGCCAGCATGTGGTCGTTGCCGACCGACGTCAGCGCCGGCAACTATGCGTTGATCGCCAAAAACGCCGACGGAGTGGCCGACGTGACCCGTTTTCAAGTCGATCCGCTCGCGCCCCCGATCTGGAACGCGCGGCTCGATTTCGCCCGCGACTGGTTCCGCCCCGGCGAAGAGATTGCGGCCTCATTACAATTGAGTTCGCAATCGGGGCAACCGCTGGCGAATCAAAAATTGACGATGCGTCAAATCGTCGGCGGGCGATTCGTCTCGACCCCGCAAGAGATTCAAACCTCGGAAGACGGGGCGGCGGAAGTCAAGTTGCAACTCGCCTACAACGCCCAGTCGCATGCCGCGAATCATCTCTATTTCTCGAATGAAGATCAAAGCTGGGCGTTCGCCTCGCCGATTCCGCTAGAGCCGCAAACGGTCGACGTGCTTTTTTGCCCCGAAGGAGGCGCGCTGGTCGCCGGGCTCAGCAATCGAGTCTACTTTCACGCGACCGACGCCGACGGCAAACCGGTCGAGTTGCAAGGCGCGATCGTCAATAACCGTGACGAAGTCGTCGCCAAAGCCAAAACCGAATATCGCGGCCGCGGTCGGTTCGACTTTATCCCGCTGCCGCAACAACATTATCGCCTGAAAGCGAAACTAGGCGAAAGCCGAATCGACGCCGACCTGCCGCCGATCAACGAAACGGCGCTCGCCAACATGACGATTCCCACGCCGGTCGTCGACGCTGACCAGCCGATCGAAGTCGAAATCAACAGTCGCGACCACCGGCAACGTTACGGGCTGGCCTACTACAACAACGGCGATCTGGTGACGCAGCAGTTCTTCGCCGTGCCGCAAAGACTGAAACCGGCCCGCGTCCGCTTAGAAGCGCCCCCAGAGATCGCCGGCGCCGGCGAAGTAACTTTGTACGCCGCGGACGACTCAGGACAAATCACGCCGCTGGCCGAACGGATGGTCTTTCGCCGTCCCGTGCGTCGTTTAAATCTCAAAATCGCGTCGCCCCAACTAAAACAAGGGTACGCCGCCGGAGAAACCGCCGAAATTGAAGTCGCCGTACAAGACGAAACCGGAGCGCCGAGCCAGGCCTCGCTTGGGGTGGCGATCGTCAACGACGCCGCATTCGCGCATACGACTCAAGTTTCGCCCACTTTGATCGCCGCCCAACTGTTAACCAAACGATTACGCCGACCGGAAGAATTGAAAGACCCGCAAACGCTGCTCAGCGACGATCCGCAAGCGGCGCGCGAGCTCGATTTTATTTTGGCGACCGACGGCTGGAGAGAGTTTGTCAAAGCCGCGCCGCTGGGCGATTGGGCCGGCGAGCCGGGCCGCAATCGTCAGGCCGTACCGCCTGCCGAGCTATCGCGAATGTCCAGTTTGGCGCACGATCAAGCGACCGACGTCGAAGCCGCCGCGCCGCCGATCTTGGTGATTAAAAATCAAGTCGCCGCCGCAAGCGACGATGCGCTGACCGCCGCTTCAGCCGCCGGGTCGTCACGCCGCGACGCCATGCGATATCCGCAAGCGATAATGCCGTGGCTGCTGACTGCCGCACTGATCGCCGCCCTCGGCCTGACGACGCTTATCTGGCTGGGCGCCGCCGGTTCGCGTTGGTTTTGGGGACCGGCGTTAGCCGCCGCTTTCATCGTTACGGCGGGGTTGGGTTTGTCCGTTTTGTCGCTCGACCTTGGGCGAAATGGGGCGAGCGATCAACTTGCGCTGCGCGAATCGGTCGTGACCGCGCCAAGTGATTCCGTCCCGAAAACGACGGCGCCCTCTTCCACCGCCGCGCCCGTCGCCAATGAGATTCTAGACGCCGAGGTTACGAATCAAGCCGAACTAAGCGAAGAATGGCAAGAACCAGGCGCGGCAATCGAGCGAGCGATGCCCGCACAGCCGTTCTCGGCGCCTGACGCCGACGTTGGCAATGACCTCGAAGGAGGCTTCGCCCCCATGCCGATGGCGGCGCAAGCCGAATCGTCGCCTCGGCTCATGATGGAAGGCGCGGCAGAGAATTTCTCGGCCGACGCAATGCCCAGCGACGGTGAGATAGCCGACAAATCGCGAGCGAAAAAGGAAGCGAAAGCCTCTCCCGCAACTCCCATGCGGCCAATGAAGACTTTTTCGGAGAACGCGCCGGCGGCCGAAATGCAACAAGCGGACGCGAACTATTCTCGCCCGCAAGCGCGCTATTCGCTTGCCGACGGCAAGCGTTCGCTGCAACTGGACCAATTGCAAAATCGTCGAAACGCCCGATTGCAATCGCAAGATCAAGACGCCGTGCTACGCAATCAAGCGCTGGGAACCGCCGAATATGGATTACGTCAAGCAGCGACCCAACAACTCGCCCAACAGCAACTACGCGACGAACAACCTCCCGCGATGAAAGCGGCGGGCTTAGGTTTCGGCCGACGAGGGGGCGGTTCTAAGCAGACGGCGCCTGCCGCGCAAGCCGATGCGGGGCGTCCTCCCATGCAACGCATGCTGCTCTCTCGCGGGGCGAAAGAAGATCGCAACGCCGAGAAAGACGCTGCCGCGACGGTCGAAGAGTTCGCGCCGCCGAGCCCCGGCGAGTTTTATTATCGCGCTTTCGCCTATCAAGCGTCTGACGAGAAAGAACTCGCCGAACATGCCGAGTCGGCGCCGCCAGAGACGATCTATTGGGCGCCGCTGACCCAAACCGATCCTGACGGTCGTGCGAAAATTCGCTTCACGCTTCCCCCGACTCCCGGCAGATACCGCATCACCATCGACGCGTTTCGCGAAGGCCGCCTCGGTTCGCTGCGTCAAAGCTTCGCCACGCAATCGCCCCCTTAAAGCGTCGCGCCGGGCGGAACGGATTGATCGTCAAACTTTACTGACGGCCGGCGCCGCCGGCTTTCGCGCGTGTGCTGTTGGAAGCTTTTTGGTGTAGCCGTGCGCTTGAAACCATTCCCAAGCGTCGACCACCGAACTTATCGCCGGACGGCAACGATACCCCAGCTCTTCTTCGGCTCGACGGCTTGAATAGTAATGATAGACGCCGGACATTTTGATCGCGGCCGAATTGACGGCGCCTTCGTTGCCGGTCAACTTGGTCCAGGCGTCTCCGATCACGCCGACGCCGATCGCCATGAGCGGGCCCATGCGAGCGATCGGCTTGGGCGTTTGGGCGACTTCGGCGAACATTTTCCATAACTCGAGATAAGTCATGTTTTGGCCGCCGAGGATATAATTCCGCCCGCGTTCTCCTTTTTCGCTGGCAAGCAAAATGCCTTGGGCGACGTCGCGGACGTCGCAAATGGTGCTGCCGCCTCGCGGCGCCAGGGGCGGCTTGCCGGTGGCGACTTCTAACAACATGCGGCCGCTTGACGGTTTCCAATCCCAAGGGCCCAGCATATAGCCGGGGTTGATGATCACCGCATCAAGACCCAACTCGACCTGGCGTCGAACTTCGACCTCGCCGGCCGCCTTGGTAACGACGTAAGGAATCGGCGGATTAAAAGCAGGTATGGTCTCTTCGTCGGCCGGTTTGTTGCGCAGGCCGGCGCCGATCGCGTCGACGCTAGATACGTGAACCATTTTGGCGCCCGCTTCTCGCGCGGCGACGGCGACGTTTTGGGTTCCGCCGATATTGACCGCTTCGGCATGCTGTTTGCCGGTCCAACCGATATGAACGTCGCCGGCGCAATGAATGACCAAATCGACGTTTCGCATCGCGGCAGTCAGGCTGTCGCGATCGCAGATATCGCCGGTGACGATTTCCAGATCGAGATCGTCGATCGGCGTCGTATCGCGATCAGGACGTACGACGACCCGGACCTTGCGCCCTTCGCTCAATAGACGTCTGACGACGTTATTTCCGACCAGACCGGTCGCGCCAGTAACGAGCACGGTCAAAGTATTGTCTCCCAACCCCGGTGTCGATCATTAGATTGCAGCAACTTGATGCGCCTTTTGGCGTCGCCTGATGATAATTGCTAAAACGCGCGAAAGCTACGAATTCTTGAGTGCGGCGGCGATCGCACCCGCCGTGACCGGCGGTTTTAGCGCAGCGGCCGCCGCACCAATCGCGCCGCTAATCGGCGGATCGGCCCCTGCAATGCCCGCCGCGGCGATCGCTCCTAAGACCGCCCACGAAGAAAATTGCGGCTCGACCGTCGCCCGAAGTTCCATCGCCGCCGAATTGGGGGCCGCGACGATCAAGCCTGCCGCGGTCCGCAAAAAGTAGGTCTCGCCATGCGTCGTCGCGTCGGTCGAGATCGTATCGAAATCAAGTTTCGACCATCCTTCAGGCAGATCTTGCGGCTCAAAATAGCGCCAGCAGCCCCCGTATTCGCCCAGCGGTGCGTCGCTCCAGACGATCAGGCGTTTTCGCGATTCTTGTTCGGCGATATGGCGGGTCACGCGGCGAATTTCCGGATCGACGACTCCTCTCTGGAGGGGCGAATCGCGATCGACCAAAATCAGTCCGTCATGTTGCCGACAGGCGGCCCGCAATTGCATTTGCAGCGGCAGCATCAACGACTCGTCCAGTTCGCCGACGTGCCGCAATCGCCAGCGGCGAGTCGAGCCGGACTCGACAATTTCGTAGTCGACCGGGGTCGTCCAACGCCGATCGCTTTGCAAATAATCGCTTGAAAAAGTGAGTTCGGCGAAGCGTTCTTTCAGATCAAACCAAACGCCGTCATCTCCGACCACCGTGACCGCGGCTCGCAATTGAACGGTCAAATCATGCAACGCGGCCAGCGCCAATCCGATTCCGCCGACGGCGTCTTCGGTCTTTTCGATGACTCCGTCAGCGGCGACATGCAACGTGCGACAAAGGGTTAAATCGCCGGCCGCCGCAATCCGCAACCGCCAAAATCGGCTAATGACGTCCCGTATTTCCGCTAGGTCGCTCACGGCTGAAACTCTTCAAAATTAAAGGGGATAGACTGTCGCAAATACGCCGCGCGTCGAGCATTTCGGCAAACCCTGAATATCTCAAGCAGGAAAGCCGCTGGGAACCGGAACGGATGCGGGAACTTCTCTTGTGACCGATTGCGGCCTGTGAGAAACTATAGCTTCCTGCCCGCGTTCCTTCCGAAAGTCCGCCGCATGACCGGTCTGGTCTCGATTTCGCTATTGGTCGTATCCACTGTTATCGGCGCCGAATCGCTCGATCTCCAGCGCGCCGACCTGCGTCAGCCGCAGCGATTGGCGTTGTCTGCTTCTGGCGATCGTCTGCTGACCGCCAATCAAAAACGGGGCAGCGTCTCGGTGATCGACCTGACGAAGCGAACCGTGATCGGCGAATATCAAGTCGGTCAAAGCGTCGTCGCTTTCGCGCCGCTTCCTGACGATCATTTTATGTTGACCGATCCGGTCGCTCACGAGGTAATCGAAATCGCATTGCGCGGCGACGCCGTTTCGGTCATCGCCCGCGCGAGCGTTCCCCCTTACCCGCAACGAATTGCGGCGACGGAGCTTGGCGATGCGATCTACGTCAGTTCGCTTTGGCCGAAACAAGTGACCCGGCTCGAAAAGCGGGCGGGTCAATGGCGCGAAACCAAGCGAATGACGTTGCCCTTTGCGCCGCGCGAACTTCTTTTATTACCGCACCGCGACTTGTTGATCGCGGCCGACGGATTCGGCGGCAATTTGGCGGCGATCTCGACGCTCGATTTTACGATTACGGCGATTAATCAATTCCCCGCACATAACATTCAGCGGATGCAAGCGGCCGATCAAGGCGAGAGCGTTGCGCTGGCGCATCAAATGCTGAGCGAATTGGCTTTCACCAACGAGAACGACATTCACTGGGGAATGGTGATGTCGAACGATATTCGATGGCTCAAGGTCGACGCGTTGGTCAAGCGAGACGGCGACCTTTACGAGGGGAATCGCATGCACTCGATCGGCGAACCTGGACGCGGCGGCGGAGATCCGACTGCGATCGCCATCGCGACTACCGGCGATTACGCCGTATCGATGGGCGCGACCGATCAAGTTGCGATCGGCGAAGATCGCGCCTACGGCATTTGGCGAACTAAAGTCGGGCGGCGGCCGACCGACGTGATCTTTTCGGCCGATCAACAGTCGGTCTACGTCGCCGACTCGCTGGACGATACGATCTCGATCGTCGACGTCAAACGAAGGAAACGAATCGGCACGATCTCGCTCGGACCGCTTCGCGAAAGAACCCCTCCTGAATTGGGCGAAGTCCTTTTTTATCGCGGGCTCTCGATGGAAGGATGGATGTCTTGTCATAGCTGTCATACCGACGGCCACGCCAACGGTTTGGCCAATGATAATCTCAGCGACGATTCGTATGGCGCCCCCAAGCGAGTTCTCTCGCTGCTAAGCCAACGCGATACGGCGCCTTACGGCTGGCTTGGTAAAAACGATTCGCTGCAAACTCAAATTCATCTGTCGGTCACGCAAACGATGCAGGGAGAAGACGTCAGCCAAGAGCAGGCGAATCATTTAGCCGCCTTTCTCGAAACGCTGACGCTGCCCCCGGCGATCGACGAACTGCAGCAAACCCGCGACGACGCGTTGGTCTCCGCCGGGCAAACGCTGTTTGCCGAGTTAAGCTGCGTGCAGTGTCATGCGCCGCCGACATATACGACGCCTGACGTTTACGACGTCGGCATCCATGACCAAAAAGGGAACGAAGCATTTAACCCGCCTTCGCTTCGCGGAGTCGGCCATCGCGGTCCTTACTTTCATGATTGCCGCTGCGAAACGTTAGAGGACGTGTTGGCCGTGCAAAAACATCAATTGCCGCGCGAGCTAACCGACGAAGAGCAAGCGGCCCTGATTGCATTCTTGCGCAGTTTGTAGGGAGCGAACGCCGTTAGCTGAAGCGTCATCTCGCCGCTTCAGCTTGCATGAATCTTGGTTAAGCTCGGACGGCGATCATCGCGCGGCATTCGTGCGCACAACGACGGCACGCCTCGGCGCATTTTTGACAGTGATCGACGGCATGTTTCTCGCATTCCGTCGCGCAGGCGTCGCAGACCGCCGCGCACAGTGCGCAGGTCTCTTCGATATATTGAGAGCCCCGGCTCATAAAGGCGGCCGCTGTCCAACATAGGTCAGCGCAGTCGCGATCCGCTCGAATGCAAGACGCCATCGGCGTGACGTCGTTTTCTCGCAAGCAAGACTCGGCACAATGCTCGCAAGCGTGGGCGCAACGGATGCAGGTTTCGATACAATCGCGAATTTTGTCGGCTGTCATCTTCATCTCCTTTTTCGGCGA
>JBITAD010000510.1:0-8351 GCA_044439945.1 Blastopirellula sp. JB062 | reverse complement strand
CTAGCGATGGAAAAAAAGCGAATCTTGATCGTTCTTGCGAAATGACCGGCCGCAGCGTCGATTTTTCCGATTTGGGCCTTTCAAGACCCGAGATCGGAGGGAAATCGGCGGTCCTGCGTCAAGGATGCGCGGTCAACCTTAAATCGGTGTGAAATCTTACTTTACGTCTAAATGAAGTTCCGGCGAATATCGGCGAACCTGGGGCGGTCTCAGGGGTCTCGTCTACTTGTTCCCGCTTACGGCGGCAGCTATCATGCGGGTTTATTCTGACTCTACTGGGAGATACTGATGCGACACGTCCTTTCGGCGGTCGTCCAGAACGTGCCCGGGGTGCTTGCGCACATCTCGGGGATGCTGGCTTCGCGGGGCTACAATATCGATTCGCTGGCGGTCGGAGAAACCGACGTACCGAACCTATCGCGAATGACCTTTGTAGTCGTAGGCGACGATCAGGTATTAGAGCAAGTACGCAAGCAACTCGAAAAGATCGTCACGGTCGTACGCGTGCTAGACGTCAGTTCGCAAGACTTCGTCGAACGCGATCTGATGTTGATCAAAGTTTCGACCGCCGGCGGTCGCCGCAGCGAAGTGCGTGAGCTGGCTGATATTTTTCGCGGTCGCATCGTCGACGTCGGCGCTGAAGAAGTCGTGGTCGAAATGTCGGGAACCGAAAACAAGATTGTCGCGTTTATCGATAGCGTACGCCCCTTCGGAATTATCGAACTGGTTCGAACCGGGCGAATCGCCATGGTACGCAGCGGTTGCACGACCGACTAGCCGCAGGCCGAACGAGATTCGCGTTGGAATCGTTTTCTCGCATGCTCGCAGGGGCCTCGTCTTAGCAAGGTCCCTGCTTTCCATACACCTATTTGTTGCGTTACAGGAACTTTTTTTATGCCCGCCAAGATTTACTACGACAACGATGCTGACCTATCCGTCTTGAAGGACAAGACGATCGCTATTTTGGGGTATGGGTCGCAAGGACACGCCCAAGCCCAGAACCTGCGCGATAGCGGCTGTAACGTCGTCATCGGGCAACGCGCCGGCAGCGCCAACTACGACCTGGCCGTCAAGCACGGTTTCGAGCCGGTCTCGATCGAAGAGGCCGTCAAGCAGGCGCAGGTCATCAACATCTTGCTGCCCGACGAAGTTCAGGCCGACATCTACAAAACGCAGATTCGCGACCATCTAAAGCCGGGCGACGTTTTGATGTGCTCGCACGGCTTCAATATTCACTTCGGTCAGATCGATCCGCCCGAAGGCATTGACGCTTTGCTGGTCGCTCCCAAGGGGCCCGGTCACTTGGTGCGTAGCGAATACGAAGCAGGCGGCGGCGTTCCCTCGCTGATCGCGCTGGGCGACGGAGCCAGCGAAGAGACTCGCAAGATCGGTTTGGCTTACGCCAAAGGCATCGGCGGCACCCGCGGCGGCGTTATCGAAACCACCTTCGCCGAAGAGACCGAAACCGACTTGTTCGGCGAGCAGGTCGTCTTGTGCGGCGGCGTCAGCGAGCTGGTCAAAGCCGGTTTTGAAACGCTGGTCGAAGCAGGCTACCAAGAAGAAATGGCCTACTTCGAGTGCATGCACGAACTGAAGCTGATCGTCGACCTGCTTTATCAGGGCGGCTTGAACTACATGCGGTACAGCATCTCGAACACTGCCGAATTCGGCGACTATTCGACCGGGCCGCGGATCATCACCGACGAAACCAAGGCCGAAATGAAACGCGTCCTGACCGAAATCCAAGACGGCACCTTCGCCCGCGATTGGATTCTGGAGAATCGTGCCGGCGCTCCTCGCTTCAAAGCGATTCGTCGCCGCGAACGCGATCATCAAGTCGAGCAGGTCGGCAAGCGTCTTCGCAAGCTGATGACCTGGATCGATTCGAAAGAGGTTTAATCGTCTGGCCGGGCCAGTCGCCCAGCCCGCAAAAAAACGTAACGCGGTCGTCCTGTGAGGGCGGCCGCGTTTTTTTGTGCCGACCAAAAAATACGAACCGCTTGAGTCGTTCGCTATACTAGACTGCGATTGAGTTGGCGTTTGTTGGTTTCCGCTTGCCGAATTAAGACTTGCCCATGTCCAAAGTCGTCGCCGTCGTTTCCGGAGGGATGGATTCCGCCACGCTCCTGTATCATCTAATCGACGCCGGGCACGACGTCCGCGCAATCTCGATCAACTACGGCCAACGCCATCTCAAAGAGCTTGATTACGCGCGTCGTCTCTGCGAGCAAGTCGGTACGCCCCATATCGTCGCCGATCTATCGGCGATCAATCCGTTGTTCGGCGCCAACAGCTTAAGCGGTCGCGAGATCGACATTCCCGAAGGGCACTACGCCGAAGAGAACATGAAGCTGACGGTCGTTCCCAATCGCAATATGATCTTGCTTTCGGTCTCGATTGCGTGGGCGATCAGTCAGCAGTGCGTCGCTGTCGCTTATGGCGCGCATAGCGGCGACCATACGATCTATCCCGATTGTCGCCCCGAGTTCGCCGCCGCCATGGATGAAGCGGCCAAACTGTGCGATTGGAACTCCGTCCAGTTGTGGCGCCCCTTCGTCGACGTCGACAAAGGCGACATCGCCAAGCGTGGCGCCGAACTGGGCGTCCCTTATCAGCTGACATGGACCTGCTACAAAGGGCTCGCCGAGCATTGCGGCAAGTGCGGCGCCTGCGTTGAGCGCAAAGAAGCGTTCGCCAAGCATGCGCTGAACGATCCGACCGTCTACGCGGCATAATCTTGGTCGTCGCCTGCTCGCTCTGAATCTTGCGGCCGCCCTATTTTTGGTTTTTTAGAAAATCTACTTGACGCTCGGCGTCCGAATTCTATAAAACCAAAAAACAAGAAGTCCGACGCCCAATGGGAGAAAGTCGATGGCCCGCCCCAAGGCAAAACAACTGACCGAGCGCGAGCTCGAAATCATGCACATCTTTTGGAAGCGCCAAGAGTGCGGGGTCGCCGAGGTGCAAGCCGACCTCGAAGAGCAAGGCCGACCGCTCGCTTACACGACCGTTTCGACGCTTGTCAAAATCTTGCTGGAGAAAGGTTTTCTCAAACAAGTCGCTCATGATCGCCCTTACCGTTTTCGCGCCGTTCGTTCGTTCGGCGAAGTGAGCGGTCGCATGCTGACCGACCTGATTCAGCAAGTGTTCGGCGGCAGTCGCGAAGCGCTGCTGACCCGTTTGATTGATCCCGAAAAGCTCTCCGAGAATGAACGCAAGCTAGTCGAGTCGCTGCTTGAGCAAGCCGACGATTCGCCCGGCAAGAAAGGGAAGCGGAAATGAGCGAGTCGACTCTTTTGTGGTTGATCTGGATCGTTTTGCAGGTCTCGCTCGTCGGTCTAATCGCGGCGCTGCTGCCGCTGGCCTGCGGCCGGCTATCGCCAGTTGTGCGCGGCCGGATCGCGCTAGCCGGACTCGTCGGCATGTCGGCGATTTTGCTGATTGGGCTGATGCCCGGCGCCGGCTGGATCTCGTTGTTGTCGCCGACAAACGCAATCGAAAAGTCGCAACGGACCGATTCGCCAGTCGAAGGCGCGACGCCCCCGGCGCCAAGCGAAGTTCCAGACGTAATCGCTTCGCCCGCCGCGCCTGGCGGCATCGACCTCGCGACCAACTGGCGATCGCTGACCGGTTGGTTTACGGCTGACGAAGCGACGCCGCCGCTCGAGACGGAACTGCTGGCCAAGCGGAACGACTTGCCGGCCGGTAATCATCCGTCGATCGGATTGCGTTCGTTTTTCTACTGCTTGATCGCCGCCGAGGCGATCGCCCTGGCGCGGATTCTCGCCGGATTTTGGGGCGTTATGCGATTGCGGCGAAAAGCGATCGCTTGCCAGTTGCCGCGAGTCAATCAGACGCTTCGTCGCTTAATTCGGCAAAGCGGCGCCGGCGACGTCGTGCTGTTGGCGATCTCGCCTGAGATCGAGTCGCCCGCAGTCGTCGGTTGGCGGCGGTTTATGATCCTATTGCCGCCCGATTATCGCGATTGGAGCCAAGAGCAACTGCGTACCGTTCTCGCACACGAACTGGCGCATATCGTTCGTCGCGATAGCCGTTGGCGGACGGTGGCGGTTTTGTTGCAAGCGCTTCACTTTTACAATCCGCTCGCTCATTTTTTGTCGCGGCGCTATGCGCTCGAACAAGAGCTGGGCGCCGACCAGCTCGCCTGCGTCTGGCTCGGCGATCGCCAGACGTACTGGCAAGGACTCGCGCAGTTAGCGCTGCAAAAATCGGCGCAGACGCCCGCCTGGGCGAGGCTCGCTTTTCTTCCGTCTCGTTCGACCCTCATCCGGAGACTCGAAATGCTACGCTCCGCACCGCTTCCGATTTCGCCTATTTTAGAGAAGACCTATCAGGCCGGCGCGATCTCGCTGCTGTTCATGTTGACGATCGCCATCGGCGGCTTGCGGCCCTTAGCGGGGCAAACGCCCCCAAGCGACCAGCAACGACAGCTTGCCTATCCGGACGGCTTTCAGCGGGCGACGCGTCTGGCCGAGTTGGCGCCTGCCGAGTTTGGGCATTTCGCCGTTGAAACGAACGTCGAGCAGATATTGAAAGATCCGCAGATCGCCAAATTCTTGCGTAAGAAGGTTGTTGACGTCCCCGCCGACGGCGAGGGCCCCACGTTGGGCGACATGCTACGGCGAGATTGGACGCTTCCGCCCGAGCAAATCGCCGCAATGCTTTGGATCAATACGACCAATCCCCCGTTTGCGTTGTCGCCCGATCAGCCGCCGCAAGTCGATGCGCTGCTCATCTTGGCGAAGACGGATATCGATTTCAACGCGCTTGGGGTCAACTATGACGCCGAGTCGAGATACGTCGCCACGCCGACTTTCAGCGGAAATCACGATCTGTACCTGCCGCTGGCGACCAACGCCGTCGCGGTTAGCAGCTCGAAAGAAACGCTCGAATGGCTCAACGCGTATCAGCAGCAAGCCGCCGACCAACGGAAAACGCTTGCAAGCGTCATGCCCCCTAGCGACGCCGCGGTCGTCGTGACCTGTAACGTGCAATCGCTTTTGCCCAGCCTGCGGAAGTCGCCGCCGACTGCCGCCTATATGGCGATGCTGAATCCGGCGTTAGAGCCGGCGACTCGTTGGCGGTTGGAAATACGTCGTAGCGAGAGTCAAGCGAAGCTTGCCGGTCGTCTGACCATGAATTTCAAATCGCCGTCAGCGGCCGAAGCGGCGCTGCCGACGATCGAGTCGATCAGAGTGTTGGTGAAAAACATGCTCGATTCGGCGTCGGATTCGACGCCGCACGAAGAGAAGGCGTTTGACGTTTCTCGGGCGAATGCGGTTCAAGCAATGCTTGCGATCGGCAAAGAATCGCTCGATTCGTTGAAGATTGAGATTCGCGGTGCGCAAGGAGTCGCTACGGGATCGGCGTCGTTAACGACCCAGACCGTCACCCAGCTATTGGCGCCCGCTTTGGTTGGCGCTCGCCTGGCCGAGCAGCGCTCGATCGACATGCACAATATGAAGCGAATCGTGTTGGCGTTTCATAACTATTACACGGCGTACGGACATTTTCCCTTGGCGGTGATGACCGACGAAGAAAGCGACGAAAAGCGTTCGTGGCGCGTCGAACTGCTTCCGTTTCTCGGGCATCAAGCCCTTTACGATCGGTATCGCAAAGACCTGCCGTGGGACAGTGTCGAAAATTTGGTCGTACTAGCCCAAATGCCGGAGGTATATGAAAGCTCGCGTTTGCCGATTCAGCCCGATACGGTCAAGGCTCCCAGCGGCGGCATGCAGCGCCAGATCGAGCCGACCGCAATGACGACTAGCTATCATGTCGTCACCGGCAAGGGGACCAGTTTAAGTTTGCCGTCCAAGGCGCGATCCGGTTTCGGGATGGAGGCGGGAGATGCCGCCGCGCCGAGCGTCGCCTTTCCTCGTTTTCAAGACTTTACCGACGGAACGTCAAATACGATCTTGGTCGTGCAGTCGAACGTCAAGATTCCCTGGACCAAGCCGGAAGATCTGCCGATCGAATCGGCCGGTATCGAGCGGCTAAAGCCTGTACATGATGACGCCGTTATCTTGGCAGGCTACTGCGACGGTTCGGTGCGCGTCATCTCGAAGTTGGTCGATCCAGATATCTGGAAGCACTTACTGCTCCGCGATGACGGGCAAATAATTCCGGAGTTTTAATCTGCAGTAAGTCTCTTGGTTTTCGGCTTGAGCATGCCGCAAGAAATTTTCGAAAAATCTGCCCAGACAGGAAAACATGAGTTGACAAAGTCTAAGCATTTAGTTATTGTTTGCTTGCTGTTTGTCGGGTCGTGCTCGCCGCGATGGTGAGCGTAAGCCAGGCGAGGCCGGTTCTTATCTTGCTTAGCAGGCGGAATCAACGAATAAAAGAGGTGACTCATGAAGGTTCAATTGACGGCAGATGGGGCGAACAAGCGGAGCGGCGCCTACCAAACGGCAGAGCGCACGGCAGGCATCTGCCATGCAGCGGTTCAGAAAATCGGCGCGGCCGAGATCTCGCTCGGCCGCGACCCATGTCGCGCCGTGTTCAGTTCGGCCTAGCCGATCAGGTTCTGGCCGCCGTTTTCTTTTTGCTGAATCGTGACGGGCCAGCCAGGAAATTGATTGGAAGCTTTGCCGTCGGTCGCATCGACCAGAAAACGGAATGATTCGAGCTTGTAGGTTTTCGCGGCGGGGTCAATGGTGACTAGCCCGAAACCGCTCCCTTTTTGGTGGGCTCGCTCGTATCGATTCCGCCGGGTGGCGACTTCGGGATTGCCGACTGCGTAAACGTACGCCTTGTTGCCGAGACCGTCGATAAATTCGCCGGTATCCGGCAGTCCATGCCGCGGGCGATTTTCGTGCGGCATGCCGACTTCGTCAGGGCGCCACCAACGCGGATAACCGACGGCGATCGCAGGCGTACAAAACGACCAGCAGCTATCGCGCTGGCGATCGACCCCGTATTGCACGAGCGTCGTCAGGTGTTGATCGCCGTTGATGTGCAACGGCATCGCTTTGCGCAGTAGCGCGACGGTTCGATTGCGCGGCGTTTGCGGCCAACCGCCGCAATCTAAGTCCGCTTTCAAATAGCCGTTAAATTCGCCGTGGTGCGTGGCGACTCCGGCGAAGACGGTTTGGCTAAGCAGCACTTTTAACTCGTGCGCGCGCCAGTCGTCGACCCATTGCTTCAGAAATTGTTCCTGTCGCTCTCCCAAAAGCTTCAGGCCGGGCTTATCGAGTTTTTGCGTATCGAAATCAGGATCGGGAACATGATCGGGACGACCGCCGCCGGTATCGACATGCTCGGGACCGCTTTTAAATTGACGATCGGCGACCACGGCGAAACTGACCCCGCCGTACACGACGTCGCCGTAATAAACGCTGATGTCTTGCAGGCAAGGAAGCGGATCGAACGGATCGGGGTGATGCCCGACGTTCGTCTTGTGCACGACGTTGACCATTCGCGCCGGTTCGCGATAGCCGCCGGCCGACGAGGTGCTTTTCTTGCCCATCGGAGCGCCCCCTTCGCCCCAGATGTTGCCTTGAAACACGTCGTGATCGTCAGGCAGGCAAAGAGTCGGCCGGTCGCGCATCGCCTCGCGAAACGCCCAGCCATGCTGATAATATTTGCGCAAATAGTTGAGGATCGCCCGATCGGCCGGTTCGCGAATCAGCCCGTAGCCGCCATGGTTCTCGTAAAGCTGATCGCCCGAGAAATACAGCATGTCGGGGTCAAGTTTCAGCAAGTTCTCGGCGACCGGCGCATACGGAAAGGCGTAGTCGTTTTGGCAAGTCAGCGCGCCAAGTCGCAACGGTCGCCCCGTCGGGTTGGCTCGTATCGTGCCGCTCCAGTCCGACGGGCTGACTCCGCCGTCGCGCAGGCGTTCTCGATAGACCAGTTTGAACGGCACGCTTTGGGTTGGGTCCCAGTTCGCGATCCGAAAGGTCGCCGTCCAGGCGTCTTGGTCCAGTTCGGCTTGGCCGAGCGATTGCCATTGTCCTTCTTGCTGGACGAAAAGCTCGACCGACTTGGCGTCTTGTTCGCCGAGCGGGCCGGTCAAGGCGCTGATCTTCAGAACGAAACCCTCGTCGCTTCGCGAATCGCTAAGCGAATACATCGACCAAAGGATCGGGCCGAACTGTTGCTCCGGCTTTTCCCGCAGCGCGTCCCCCTCCAGGTCCCAATTCCAAAACCGATAGCGGGCGCCTCGTTGGTTGCCGACCGCCTTATTGTAGTTGTTGACCAACGCGACGTTACCCACGACCGTTTCGGCGGCGACCGTTTCGGTCAGCGTGGCCAGCGGTTTGTCCGAATCGGCCGTCATGGCCGACAGGGAAAGCTGATAGCCGTCGGCATGCGGTTTGCCGGTC
>JBITAD010000509.1:0-8367 GCA_044439945.1 Blastopirellula sp. JB062 | reverse complement strand
CGGTCGGCACGATTGAAGACGGGGATGCGGTGGTCTTTTTCAACTTCCGCGGCGCCGCGGAAGATCGCTTCGACATTCGTCGCCCGCTGTTGGTGCTCGGTTGCACGATGACGTTTCTCGCGGTTTGGATAGGACTGCTTTGGTCGAAAAGCCGTCGCGTCTTATAATTGCCCGGTAAGCCGACAAGCAGGTTGGTCGCAGTTGACCTCAGCCGCAGACGGCTCGCTAGCACCTCGTTCCGCTTTCTCCCCTCAAATCGTATGTTTGAATCTGAACACGACCGCGCGAAATATCAATCAGGCGAACCGCTCAAGCCGCAAGAGCTAAGCGACAAACAGATCATCGTCAGCCCTGACACGCTGCGCGACGATCGCATTCCGCCGGGGCAAACGCGGACCCGAAAATGGCCGATCTTGCATGCGTCGCATGTGCCTGAAGTTTCGACCGAAAATTGGCGTTTGAAAATCTTCGGTCTGGTCGAACGAGAAATCACGCTAAGCTGGGAAGATTTTCGAGCGCTGCCCAGGTGCCAAATCTTCGCTGACTTTCATTGCGTGACTCGCTGGTCGAGGTTAGCCAATATATGGGAGGGAGTCTCGACGCAAACTTTACTGCAACTCGCTCAAGTCAAGCCTGACGCGAAATACGTCGTTTGCCACGCGTACGATAACGGCTGGACGACCAATCTGCCGCTGGTCGACTTTTTGGCGGATGACGCGCTGCTAGCCGACACGCACGACGGCATGCCGATCAACGCCGATCATGGCGGTCCGGTTCGCGGCATGACGCCCCGCTTGTACGCCTGGAAGAGCGCCAAATGGATCCGCGGCATCGAGCTGACCGCCAACGACAAGCCAGGCTATTGGGAGCGAGGCGGTTATCACAACCATGGTGATCCCTGGACCGAAGAGCGGTTTGGATATTAACGGTCGTAACGTTCTCAGCTAGACGCAAAATTGCGCCAAAAAGCTGCCGAGGGCGAAAGCGATCGCCAAGAGAACGAAGACGTACGTTTGATGCATTGGTAATCTCGCAGACCGATCGCTTGCGCGAGGTTATAGAGGATGGCGACCCGGCGGCCGCCGCCAATGCAACTGTAGGTCATAAAAAAACCGCCGGCTGCAAGCAGCGCGGCGGCTCAGAAATATAAGAAAACCTTCGGTCAAGATGCGACGAGTGGAGTCGCTGCGAGAAGGGCGAGACTCTAGCGTGCACTTGCACTAGCCGTGTTTGAATCCGGCCCTCGCAAAAAATTGGTCCCTCTGCCGGATAATGCACCGAAGGCTTCTTTTCCTATTTTAATCGCTGCGGCCAAACCCGCTAGGCTTGGCGCCGCGACAAGTTCCCTAAATCGGCAATCTTCACCGCTCGACTGTAGGCCAATTGAGCGAATATTGCGATCGGGCTACGCATTGTTGCGAGTCCGCCGTCAAAGTCAACCCGACTCCGATTTTCTGAAGACGCGAGCGGTCGAAATCTTGCCCCAGTTCAACTTGATTTTCGCGCCCGATCTACGCCGTTTTTTAACATCCGCTCTCTATAAAGAGGGATCGGCGGAAGGACTTGCGACGTCGGCAAGTTTGTGCTGGGCCGCCGCTTCCGTCGCCGGATCTATGAAAAAAGGATTGGCGAATTTCGCGCCAATTTTTTAAGGAGACTCTCGTAATGCCGACCGTTTTGATCGTTGACGACACCCCGGTCGATTTGGTGCTTCTCGAAGGAATTCTGAAAAAAGATCCGCAAAACCAAATTTCCAAAGCGACCAACGGGCTATCAGCCCTCGAAATGTTGCAAAAAATTTCAGATGAAGTTGACGTCGTCGTCACTGATCTGAATATGCCCGAAATGAACGGGCTGGAATTAGTCAATCGCATGCAATCGGTCTATCCCCAGATTCCAGTCGTATTGACGACCGCCCATGGAAGCGAAGAGTTGGCGGTCGAAGCGCTGCAGCATGGCGCCGCTTGCTACGTCCCGAAAACGCACCTTGCCGAACGCTTGGTAGCGACGGTTCAGCAAGTGCGTGCGATGAGCGCCGCTCAACGCAATTACGAACGCCTGACTCAAGCGATGTCGAAAGCCGATTTTGAATTTCAACTGACGAACGATCCCGCCTTGTGCGAACGCCTGGTCGAAATGATGCAGCAAATCGCGGGCAGCATGGGATTGTGCGAAGCGAGCAACCAAGTCCGTCTCGGCATGGCACTGGAAGGAGCGTTGTTCAGCGCCTACTATCGCGGCAATCTCGAGCTTGATCTCGAGCAGATCGAAGCGTTGCAGATGGATAAGCCGGAAGCGATCGATCTGGTCGAACGACGTCGAGCGAGCCAGCCCTACGCTTCGCGCGTGTTACGCGTTCAAGCGTCGCTCAGCCGCGATCACGGCACGTTCGTCATTCGACACGAAGGGCCAGGCATCGACGTCGCCTCGATCCCCGAGCCGAACGATCCGCATGCGCTCGATCAGCTAGGCAATCGCGGCTTGGTGTTGATGCAAGCGTTTATGGACGAAGCCGAATTTGACAGCGACGGCACGACGATCACCATGGTCAAGCGTCGTGCGGCGACCTCAGCCCCTGCCTAAATATTTCCTCAGGGAACCGTCTCGTGACGCAATCCGACGACCGATCGATTTACGCCGAGTTGGTCAAGCTGCGCAGCGACTCGACGCTCGACGAGCTGCCAGCGCATCACGCTACGATCGACGCCGCGACTTGGGGCAAAGAAGTCGAAGAGATTTTCGACAAACGGCATGATTTGCCCGGCGTGCTCATCATGGTCGGCGATCAGTTGTTAGGGCTGATTTCTCGTGAGAAATTTTTGGAGTACATGAGCCGATTATTCTCCCGAGATCTCTATTCGCAGCGGCCGATTCGGATTTTGTACGAATCGATGAACATTCCGCATCTTGAGGTCTCAGCCGACGCCAGCATTCACGAAGCGGCCCGGGCAGCGCTCAGTCGACCGCGCGATGCGGCTTATGAGCCGCTCGCATTGCGTCGTAGCGACGGCACGTATCGCGTTTTGTCGGTTCATATGCTGATTCAAGCGCAGTCGCATTTGCTTGCGATTGCGAAGGACGTCATTCAGTCGCAAAAAGAGTCGGCCGACGCCGCCAATCGTGCGAAGGGGCAGTTTCTGGCGAATATGAGCCATGAAATTCGCACGCCGATGAACGGCATTATCGGCATGACCGAGTTGCTGCTCGAAACCGAGCTCGCCGCTCAGCAGCGCGAGTACCTGCAAATGATCAAAACGTCGGCCGATTGCTTGGTGTCGGTTATTAACGACATTCTCGATTTCTCTAAGATCGAAGCGGGTAAGCTAGAGATCGAAGCGATTCCGTTTCAACTGCGCGAAAATCTGGGCGACCTAATGAAGACGCTCGCATTTCGCGCTCACGGCAAAGGACTTGAACTGGTCGCCCACGTACGCCCCGACGTACCATGGCGCATGACCGGCGATCCTGGTCGTTTGCGGCAGATATTGGTCAATCTGGTCGGCAATGCGATCAAGTTCACCGAGCACGGCGAGATCGTGGTGCGGGTCGAAGTGGATGAGATAACCGAAAGCGACGCCCTGCTCCACTTTACCGTGTGCGATACCGGCATCGGCATCCCCGAAGCGGCCCTGCAAAAAATCTTCGCCGCTTTTGAACAAGCGGACGGCACCACGACGCGGAAGTTCGGCGGTACCGGCCTGGGGCTTTCGATTTGCTCTCGGTTGGTCGAATTGATGCATGGGAAAATATGGGTCGAAAGCCAAGTCGACGCCGGCTCGCAATTTCATTTTACGGCCAAGCTAGGAGTCGATGCGTCGAGCTATGACGAACGACACATGCCGCCCGAGGATTGCCGGCAATTGCAAGTGCTGATCGTCGACGACAACGATACCTGCGGCGAAATCGTGGCTGAGATGCTGACCAACTGGAGCATGCGGCCGATCGTGGTCGGCGGCGCCGACGAAGCGCTAGCGCTGTTCGCCGACGAACGTCAAACGCCCGAGTTTCAAGTGCTGATCGTCGACCAACAAATGCCGATTATGGATGGGGTCGAACTGCTCGAACGAATTCAAAAAAATCGGCGCGGGCTCAACGCCAAAACCATTTTGCTAACGACCGGCTCTTTCGGCGACGACCCGCTCAACTGCCGCGAAGCGCGCGTCGATTCGATCTTGTCGAAGCCGATCAAACAATCCGATTTATTCGACGCTTTAATGAACGTCATGGGGCATCGCGTCGCCGGCGATCTCGCCTCGCAACAAGCCGGCGGCAAACCGAAACTCGGCGCCTGGGGGCGTCGCATCTTGTTGGCCGAAGACAATTTGGTCAATCAGAAACTGGCCGTTTTACTGCTAGAGAAACGAGGTCACCTGGCGACCGTCGTTAACGACGGAAAGCAAGCGGTCGAATCTTGGAGCCAAGGCGAATTTGATCTAATCCTGATGGACGTCCAAATGCCGGTCTTAGACGGCATGGCCGCGACGACCGAAATTCGGCGACGCGAGACGAGCACCGGCAACCGAATTCCCATTATCGCGATGACGGCGCATGCGATGAAAGGAGATCGCGAGCGATGCCTAGAAGCAGGTATGGACGGCTATGTGACCAAACCGATTAACGCGCAAGCCCTTTACGATGCGATCGACGACGCCTTGCCCGACGAAGCGTCGCCGGCGACGACTGTAAGCTCGACGCCGACTTCCGGCCTACCGGCGACGCCAATCGAAACGGCCAGCGCCGAATTGCCGCCGGATAGAAAAGTCGACTGGGAAGCGGCGCTGGCGAACGTCGGCGGCGACGAATCGCTTTTGCAAGCGATGGTCGAAGTCTTTCTGGCCGACGTTCGGCGTATCTTATCGGAAATCGACGAAGCGATCGAAGCGAAAGATGGTCCTCGGCTACGACGGAACGCGCACTCGCTGAAAGGGTCGTTCGGCTACTTCGCCGCCGCCAGCGGGCAAGAAGCGGCGATGCAGTTGGAAACCCTCGGCAAAGAAGAGAACTTTGAGGCGGCGCCGTCGGCCCTCCGCGCCTTAACCGAAGCGTTCGCCGCGATCGAGCCGGAACTCGACTATCTGCATCAACATGGCAAAGTGCCGGCCGTCGGCTAATATCTTACCGTCGCCTATGAGCGGGTCGGTTACGGAGCTTTCCATTGTTTTTGGCGATAGACGGAATTGCGCGGGTCAAATTCCGTGATCGTTTCTAAGGTTAAAGTCGGCAGCGGCTGATGATTTTCTGCCGCCGTTAACTCAGCCCAGCCCGGTTCTTCGGCGTCGACGTTTCGCACTTTCGGAAGCAGGGCCAACTCCGCCAGCACAAGTTTGCGGATCAGCGGCAGCGGTATCTTGCTTCCCTCGCATCCGTCGCAGGTGCGAGTCAGGATCGCTTGGCATTCTTCGTAGCTGATCTCTGAGACAAGGTCGTCAAACGCTTTCTCGATATCATTACGTCGCAAGATCGATCGCGCCGAACGATAATCGCCTCCGCGCAGTTTGCGCAGACCGGTAATAATTAGGTCGCTCCACTCTTCTACTTTATCCGTGCTGGCTAGTTGCGTCGCGGGCCGATCTTGAATCAGTCGCACGTCATGATCTGGGTCGAGCAAAAACGCCATAGCGCGAAATCGACGCGCCTCTTCCGACGACCGGGCGAGCGAAGTCATGCCCAGCAACGAACTACGGCCGAGACGCTGCGGATCAAGTCGGGCGGCGATCAGAAAAAGCCGCAGTGCGGTCTCGCGCGCCTCGGGATCGACCTTTTTCTGCGCTAACTCTTCGGCGTAGTTTCGATAGTCGTCCGGTTGGGCGGGATCAAGTTCGGCGAGACGATTGGGCGAAACGGTTTCGATCACCTCTTCGACGTCGGCCAACGGAATCTCACGCGTTACGCTCTTGCCGCCTCCTTGCGGAATCCGTAAGAGCAAAACGCCGCCTGGGCGACGTTCGACATAGCCGGAAGCGGGCTCCGGCTCTCCCCGAACCAGAACGACCGCACCCTTCGCCAGCGAGGGGAGCGACAAAATCGCGATTCCCAACAAGCACGCCGTTCGGATCATCATCAGGTCTCCATCCGAATCAATTGCATGCGGACTAACGCCGCTTCGCCGTTTCGAATTTGCTGAAAAACGTTCTGCGAGCCTTGATCGACTTGTTTCAACCGAGCGATTAATTGATCGGCCGCCAAACGCGAATTCGGCTGCAGCCGAACCGCTTCGAGCGCCGACAGTTCTAACCAAATACGTTGCAAAGCGACCGTCATGGCTAGATCGTTGTTTGCGACAAGCGAAACGACTCGCAAGCGACGCATGATCTCGTCAAATTGCGAACGCTGTTCGGGCGAAAGTTGTGCGGCGGCAAGTTGATCGGACTGCTGTTGAATTAACGCTTGCAGGGCGTCGCTAGGAACCTGCATGCCGATTCTACGTTCGTAAGGGATGCCTGCGATTTCGGCCTGAATTCGATAGTAATCAAGCAAACCGGCGGCCGATTGCTCCAGCACGTCGCTCGAGACGTCTTCGCTGGCGAGCGTTTCGTTCTGATGCAACCGCGGCAACGCGTCCGTTAGCAAGATGCGTCGCAAGTCTTCTTTCCAGGTCGTCTTGTCATTGAGCACCACCGATCTTCCGACGATCGCGGTCGCCATGCGTTGCAATTCGGAGAGCGGCATGATCGTTTCTTCCAAATGATCCGAAAACGCCAATCGCAGCATGCCGCAGCCTCGAAAATCACTTAGCCGACGGACGATTTGCTCCTGCTCTTCAGGCAGTTTTTTCGCCAAAAGATATTCGACCAGTCGTTCGGCCGATCGATAATCGAGATCGCTGCGACCGGCCATCATCGTCGCCAAATTCTGGTAGGCCATGATCCGACGCCGCGGATCGGCTGTTCGAGCGAGTTGCCGAAACGCGTCTTGCACCCTGCCGACGCGCTCCGGCGCGGCAGACTTGCGAGCGTTGCGTTTGGCGGGTCGTATCGGTTCCGGCACATCGCTCGAAAGCGACTGAAACAAACGGCGGCCCGATTCTTTTTTCGCGGCGGCGGCGCCTAACGCGGAGATTCGAGAAAAATTAACCGCATCGGTCAGCCATTCGTCTGGCGACCCAAATTCGCTTTCCAACAATTGAATCGGATGCGCCTGACCGGCGAAAAAGCGGGCCATTTCGCCAACATCTCCTTGACCGGCAAGGCCTGCCAAAGCGTTGCGCATCACAATGGCGGCGTCGGTAGCCGCCATGCCGTCGACCGTAACGTCGACCGCTTTAGCCAGCAGCGATTGTAAATCTCGGCGAACCGATCGATTCAGTTTGCCGTTCTCAAGCAACTCGATCAAACGCAATAAAACCGCCAGATTGCGTTGATTAATTTGCTCGTCCAAGACTGATCGATAAGCGTTAAGATCTTTGGGCGCGCGGGGCAAAATCGCCAATAACGCGTCGCCGTTGAGATCGCCCGCCAACACCCGATTGACCGCGTTACGCACGACCGGCTGCAAATGCTGATGCGCTGCCATCGCTTCAGTCGGGTCGTTTTCGGCCAATCGCTCTAAAGCGGCGTATTGATTGCGAGCCAGCTCGTCAACGAATACGACCGACAAATCCGCAGTCGGACCGGCGACGACGCCTAGTCGTCGTTCTAGGCTGGCGACGATCCGATCGCGCCGCTCAGTCGGCAACTCTGGCTGCTCGGCGATTTCGATCAGTAGTTCGGCGGCCGCGTACTGCTTCTCAAAATTACTTTTCGAGGTTATTTCCGATTCTTTGGCGGGAACGTTTTTCGCTAAGGAATCGATCAGTTTCTCAAATGCGATATCGCCCGGTTCATTGACCGCCAACAGCCGAACGATCGTCTGAAACTGATCAACATGCGTGGCGTTCGTTTCGAGAGCCAGAGCGTCGACGATTTGCGGAATCAGTTCGGCATAGCCTTCGGCACGCTTCTTTTCGTCGTCGATTGCGATGGCCGTCGTCGCCGGCTTTAATTTTTCTTCACGCTGACGAAGCTCGAATAAATCGATTACCAACGCTTCGCTCCACCAGGTAAGCCGCGGATAAGCTTCTTCGTCGACGTTCGCTTCGCCCGCTGAGCCGGTTAAGCCCGGCTCTGACGAATCGACGGCGCCCAGCCCGGCCCAATCGCTCCACGCGCTCCAGTTGGGCTGCCAATAAATAATTGACAACCCGCCGAATAGGGTCAGCGTCGCCACCATGACCGCCGCAAAGACCCTCCGCCGTCGCCGTTTGGCGCGACGCTCGATACTGGCGATATGTTCTTCGATAATTTGGCCTGCCTCGGCCCTGGCGACTCCCCACTGTCGCGCTTCGGCTAACAGTCGCTTCCGATTTTCGATCGATATGAAGCCTTCGTC
>JBITAD010000508.1:0-8371 GCA_044439945.1 Blastopirellula sp. JB062 | reverse complement strand
TGGGAGTACGACTCGGTCTTTGGCCCGCCCCAAGATCACAAGACGCTCGCCGCGGGCGAATTAAAATACGAAAATCCCGACAAGGGGAGCTTTCGCCTGACCAAGCTCGACGAATACCGAGCCCCGCAGCAACCCGGCGGACAACCGACGTATGAACCGGTACCCGGCGATTTTCTCGAGCATTGGGTTTGCGACGGCAAATCGATCTTTGAATACAACGCGCCGAAAAAGCAGCTGATCGAACGCCAACTTCCGCCCGAGCAACAAGGTCAAGCGATCAAACATGGCCCGCTTCCCTTTATGTTCGGCGCGAACAAAGCCGAAATTCAAGCTCGCTATTGGCTGCGCGTAACCACCCCGCCAGGCAACGATAAAGAATACTGGCTCGAAGCTTGGCCGAAATATATGGAAGATTCGCAGAATTTTCATCATGTCGAAATCGTGATCGATCAGGCCGAATTCCTGCCGTTGGCCATTCAGGTATTCGATCGCAACTGGAACCCATACGCCCAACCGCCCGTTCATACTCGCACCGCGTACGAGTTCAAAAACCGCAAGACGTTCTCTCAAGGAGATTTTGCGTTGAACGTGCAACAGCTCAATTTGTTCCGCCGCGCCTTCTACGAGCCGACCCTCCCCTCGGGCTGGCAAAAAGTAGTCGAACGGCCGGAGCTTGCCGGTCAACAACGCGGCGGCAATCGTAACGCCCAAAATGTGCCAGCAGGCTTAGCGCCGCGTAACGCCAATCAAGGAAACGCCATCCCCCGCTAGGCGCTGAAGCGCCAAGCCGGACCAGCGTAAAGCGACACGGCCCGCATTTCCTTGTGAAATGCGGGTTTCTTTCATTCCGCTCTGTCGCACATTTAAATGCCGAACGTATTGGGGTTGAAGTTGGCCAAAAATTCTCGCCCCTTATGCATCATATAGGCTTCGTGCGGCCCAATCGGGCGATCGGTCCCTTCGCTGCTATAGAACGTGGTCGTACGCAAATCGGCGACCGCCACGCCGGGCAAACCGTCGGCTTGTCGCACGACGGCGATCAAGCGAACGTCGCCGAAGAAGTAGCCGAGCTTGATCGCTTGCATCACTTCATATCCTTCTGACTGCAAGCGAGCGACCAAAGAATTTGCCATCTGTTTTTGCGCCTCTTGCCATTCGGCCGGATCCGACTCAAACACGTCCTGATGCTCGGCTTGCCAACCCGCAAACGCCGCGTAAGCGTCCTCCGCTTTCCAAGGGGTCAAATCGGCGGCAAAGCTATGAGTCAGCGGCCCGACCATGCCCAGCGATTGAAAACTGCCGGCCGGCATATGAAACGCATAGCGAAACAAATAGCACGTTTGCGGATCTTGAAAGCCGGGCCAGGCCAGTTCGCGTTGGTCGACCAGTTCGATCTCGTGCGGCGGCAGGCCAAACTGGGTTTCTTGCGACAGCCAAAGAGCCAGTTCTCCTTCCGCTCGCGCAACCGGCGATTTCCACTCTTCTTCAATCAATTCGAGCTGATCGATTTCTTCGGCGAATTTCAACGCACGTAAACGGGCCACCGGGTGCTTAGCCATCTCGGCCAAACGTTTGCTCCCTTCTTCGACCCCTAATCGAGCCAATGCGGCGGCGGCCTCGCATTGCAACTGGCGATGGCTCAGCTCGATCACCTGATTCAGCTTGCCGATCGCGTTTTTGTCGCCGATCAAAGCCAAGGCGTCGCACAAAGCGACCGCCATAGCCACCCCCTCCGAGACTTGAGCCCGCATCACTTGCAGCTTTTCCGGGGTCAACTCGCTCGTTTCTTCCAACTGTCCGAGCCGGGTCGTAATTCCGCCCAACAGGTCGATCAGTTGTCCGCTGACCTGGGCTGCAGGGTGCGTTTTTAATCGACCGGTACGAAACAAGAAATTCGAGAGATCCAAGACAAGCGCGGCGACGCTCAAGTGCTGCAACGCGTCGAGCAGTCGCGGATAAAGGGCCTCGGCGTTGAAATCGCCGTGCCGCATTAGCGGCGCAAAACCGACGGCGGCGGCAGCGGTCCGATTCGGCGGATCGTCGGCGATTAATTCGGCGAATTCGCTAAGCGCTTCGATGGTGCCATTGGCCGTAAGCCAAGGGAGAAGCAAGTGCCGCAACGGATGATCGGCGCCCCAACGACAATAAAGTGCGGCGATGCGGGGAATCAAATTCTCAGGCAATTCCGGATCGTCGCGCAATCGCATCGCGACCAAGTTTAGCGCGGTATCGAGATACGAACGTCGTTCCGCCGGAAATTCGTCCGGCAAGTGCTCGATCGCTTGAAACAGGGCCGAGACTTCCAACTCGTCGGCGACGGCGATCCAATGAAAGCGATGCGGGTCTCGGTTGCCGAGATCCGCATCCGTAGTTACGCCAGAGAGTAATAAGAGAAATTCGTTAAGCCGGTCCGACATGAATACTGCAAGGGAAAAACGACGCGTACGGAGAGAGACGACTTCTGTAGTGTAGTTCGATCTTGACCGGGCTACGACCACCGCACTTACGTC
This sequence comes from Blastopirellula sp. JB062, assembly GCA_044439945.1. GTDB lineage: Bacteria > Planctomycetota > Planctomycetia > Pirellulales > Pirellulaceae > Blastopirellula. The sequence continues at coordinate 5,861 of JBITAD010000508.1, read as the reverse complement.
CGGCGGCGGATCGCGGCGCGTCGCAGCTCGAACGTCGCCGCACCACGCAAAGATTTTTCTGCACAAATCAGAGACGAAGTCCGATATTTCACCTTGACGAAAAAGGATCGAAATTGCTTCAATGCGCGAACGCGACGAAATGACGCAACTTCTTCAATCACCAACGTGATCGTTTGAAAGGCGTCGGCAAGTTTCGCTCGCTTCCCTTTGTCCTCAAGCTCCTAAAGATCGAATCGCAAGACCGACGGCAAACCGCGTGGCCGCCGGCTCTCTCAATTCGACATTAGAACCTTCGAATTGCTCCCCCTACCTAGCGCCCAAGGAGCAATTCATGATAGAAGATGGGCGCTACCACTTGAGGAGCCACATTGATGGCAACCAAGAAAAAGGCTGCTCCGAAGAAGGCTGCAACCAAGAAGACCGCGAAAAGGTCGCCGAAGAAGGCTGCCGCCAAAAAAGTCGCGAAGAAAGCGGTAAAGAAATCGCCGAAAAAGGCGGCCAAAAAGGTCGCCAAAAAATCGCCGAAGAAGGCCGCTACGAAAAAGGTCGCCAAAAAATCGCCGAAGAAATCCGCCAAAAAGAAGGCGAAAGCTCCGGCCGCTGCTGCGACTTCTAGCTAACGCAGCGGTGACTCACCGCATCGCCGAGAGCTGATTCCTCCCACGAGGATCGCCCGTTACGACGAGACAGGCCGGGCCGTTATCCCGCAATTCGCGAGATTACGACTCGGCCTATTTTTTTGCGCTTCAACGACTTAGGACCGCAACGACCGATTTTGCCGATTGTCGCTAGCGGCTGACTCGATTATCTTAGATGGCTTCTATTTTTAGCACGCAGCCCTTGACAGAATAGAGCTTCCCTTGTCCCAGATGGCCGATATCAATTACGCCGACATGGATTTGTCGGCGGAAATGAAGGCCGCGCTCGAAGCGGCTCGTTACGTTCAACCTTCGCCGATTCAAGCTGCCATCATACCTCTGGCGCTTGAGGGAAAAGACGTCCTTGGTCAAGCTCGGACCGGCACCGGCAAGACGGCAGCCTTTGGGATACCGATCATCGAGCAACTAGAGCATGGTCCGCAGTCGCGCAACCCTCAGGCTTTGATCTTAACGCCCACGCGAGAGCTGGCGGTTCAGGTTCGCGACGAAATCGCCAAGCTGACGCATGGCCAGCGAATTAACGTCGTCGCGGTCTACGGCGGCAAACCGCTTCGCTCGCAGATCGAAAAATTGAAACGTGCTCCGCATATCGTCGTCGGCACGCCTGGCCGGGTGATCGATCTGATGACTCGCCGAGCCTTGCAATTAGAAATGCTGCGAACCGTCGTGCTAGACGAAGCGGACCGTATGCTCGACATCGGCTTTCGGCCTGATATCGAGAAGATTTTGCGTCGTTGCCCTAAAGAGCGTCAAACGCTATTGCTAAGCGCGACGGTCCCTCCGTCGATCGAAAAATTAGCGCAGCGATACATGTGCGATCCCGAGAAGGTCGACTTTTCGCCGACCAATATCTCGGCGGAAACGATCGAACAGCGATATTTTACCGTCGACCAGTCGAAAAAGTTTGACTTGCTGGTCGAACTGCTCCGTCGCGAGCAGCCTCAAAAAGCGATCGTCTTTTGTCGCACCAAACGGGGGACGGAACGGATCACCCAACGCTTAAGCAAAAAGACGAAGCTGGTTCACTGCATCCATGGCGACATGCAACAAGGCGCCCGAAATCGTGCGTTGACCGACTTCAAACGAGGCAAGTATCGCGTGCTGGTCGCGACCGACGTCGTCGGCCGAGGCATCGACATTTCGGACGTCTCGCACATCATCAATTACGACATTCCCGAATATTCGGACGATTACGTCCATCGGGTCGGTCGCACCGGCCGAATGGGCAAAGAGGGAATCGCCTTCACCTTCGTGACCCCGGAAGAAGGGAACGAACTGACCCGAATCGAAGTTCGGATCGACAAGCTATTGATTCGGGACGAACTGCCCGGCTTCGCCCCCTATGAGCGAACCGACGTCGACACCGGTCCCGGTCCGGCGGCGACATCTATCGGCCCCGACGGCCAGCGAGAGGTCGGCAAAGTGGTCGAAGAGCCGAAAGCGGAACCCCCGAAAAGTCTCAATAGCCGCGCGAAACGATACCGCCGCGCTTTATAACGGCTCAAAACTGACGACAACTTGCTAACGTCCGTCGTCAGTTTCTTGCAATTGGCTGCGCGAGAGCCCAAACTACCATGACCACCGGATGAACCATCGAGCGGCAAGCCGCAGCTCGACTCTGGCGCAGGAGTTTACGCATGGGTATGTTCGACTTTTTGTTTGGCCCCTCCAAACAGGAGCGCTTCGCCCAACTGCTGATCGAGCGAATTCGCCAAGCCGGCGAAACCAAAGAAATTCAGTTCCACAAAGACGAGTTCCAACTTCGCTTTTATGAAAACGGCGAAGAGGCGGGCGTCGCCAATCTGAGCAACCTTTACGCCGAATACTGCACTATCGCCAAAGCGGATCGCGACGAGTTTCTTTCGCAAGCGACCCGAGCCCTGCTCTCGTATCGCAAAGAAGTTCCGGAAGACTTCGAAGATGCCCGGCACGACATCCGCCCCGTCGTCCGCAGTCGCGCTTATTTCGAGATGCTCCGACTTGAGCAGCAGTTTCGCGGCGGTCCTCCGTTGCAGCTTCCGTATGTCGATATCGGCCAGCATTTGCTCGCGGCGCCTGTCTACGACTTGCCGGAGTCGATTCGCGCGATCGATCAAGAACTGCTCGATACGTGGAACGTAACGCTCTACGAGGTGATGGAAATCGCGAAACAAAACCTCGAAGACGCCGAGTTCGTCGTCGGTGTAGTCGGCGAGAAGCTTTACGCGTTAGCGAGCGGAGACAGTTACGACGCCGCCCGCATGCTGCTCATCGACCACATTCGCGAGTTCAAACTAGACGGAGACCCCGTCGCCGTCGCGCCCAACCGCGATTCGCTGATCGTCGTCGGCAGCGACGACGTCGAAGGACTAGGAATGATGTTAGACCTCGTCGAGCAGTCGATCGCCGACCCCCGGCCGATCAGCGCCGTTCCAGTCCGACTGTTTGACGGCGAGTGGGAAACCTGGCTCCCCGCAGCTTCGCATCCATTGCATGCTCGCTTCCAAGAATATGCCGTCCAATCGCGACTCGGCGAATACGAAGAGCAAAAAACGATGCTGGAAGCCGTATTTGAGGAAGAAAATATCGACATCTTCGCCGCCTCATACACGGCGATCCGCCAAAACGAAACCGGCGAAATATTGACCTACTGCGTTTGGACGCGAAATGTCGATTCGCTTCTGCCGAAAACCGACTTCGTCTTGTTCGGCGACCCTGGCCGCTTAGGAACGGTCGCTTCGGCGACGTGGGACAAAGTCGAAGAGATCGTCGGTGACTTGCTTGAAGATCTCGACACCTACCCTCCCCGGTATCGCGTTACGGAATTCCCTAGCAACGACCAACTCGAAAAACTAGGACACGATCAACGAATTAGCGTCTGAAGCGACGCAGCGATCTCCACCCGAGGCTCCGCCGGCTGGAGACCGCTTATTTATCAATCGCTACGAAGCGGAAGCTTTGGTGAGCTCTTGCACCTCGCTCCAAGCCAACTCGTGGGGCATTACTCCCTTTTGGATGGAGACGGCACAGGTCAAGCCGGCCGCTTCGCCCATCGGCACCGAATTGCCCGTTACTCGATAGCTCGAGTGCGCGAAAAAGTCGCCGCTGATGCAGCGCCCCGCCATCATCAGGCCGTCGACGTCGGCGGCGACCAGCGCCGGCAGCGGAATGTCGTATTCTTTGACGCCAGCCGCTCGATACTTTTTCACCTCAGGCGGGTTCGAGCCGTCCGCGAACACGTTATGCACGTCAAAACCAAACCGCGTACTGCATACGGCGTCTTCATGACGCATGCCGGTAATTAAATCTTCAGCCGTAATGTAGTAACGCCCTCGAATGCGTCTTCCCTCTCGAACTCCGATCTGTTCGGCGGTAGCGACGACGGCCAAATCTTGCCACGGCTTGCCAAGCTTTCGCAGGTCTCGCACGATCGCGTGCACTTCGGCTCTCGACCGAATGGTCGCTTCGGTAATCGCTCCGGCGTCGGTCGCAGGCACGCCGTACTCGTGATTGGTCATCAACGAATAAATGCCGTTATGCAGATGACGCAACGTCGGCGCGCGATACGACGGATCGATGCCCGACTCTTTCATCAGCTTGTAAAACCGCCCCTTCGCTTCCGACCCGTTTTCGCGGATGTAGGCGGCGACTTCTTCCGTGTTCAGTCCGGTCAGCAGCGCCATCATCGACATCGGCTGACATTCGCAATTGCGGTCGTATCCGACGTCAAACTGACAACCTGCCTGCGCCGCCAAATCGCCGTCGCCGCTGCAATCAACGTAACGGTCGGCCAGCCAAGCTTGCCGGCCCGATTTCGATTCGGTGATGACCGCGACAATTCGATTTCGCTCATCGGTGACCGTGCCGACCAAACGGGTATGCAATTGAATGCGAATGCCCGCTTCGACGCATATTTCTTCCAGCACGACCTTCATCAACTCCGGATCATAGACGGCGCCGCCGGTCGATTTGGCGACTTCGCTGCCGCGTTCTCGCATAACGGTCAGCAGCTCTTGCATGATTCCTTGCTTGTTTCCGCCGCCGATGATCTTCGTCAGCATTCCGGCGGTCCAGACTCCGCCGAGGCAGCCCGCAAGTTCGATCAACTGAACGCTTGCTCCAGCTCGTGCCGCGGCTAACGCCGCTCCGATTCCTGCCGGTCCGGCGCCGCAAACCAACAAGTCGCTACGGCCGGCGATCGGCACGGCGCGTTCACGTTCGATGACGGCTCCCCGATTTTCGACCAGTTCGCCTTGCGTGCGCAAGACTTCTCCCTGTCGCAAGTCCGGCTTTTTAATTACGCCGTCAACGGTCGAGGCGCTTTCAGCTCCCCTTGCGTCGCCGAGCAGCAGCGTATGCGCTCCGAACATTGCGCCGACCGCCGAAGTTTGAAAGAACGTGCGCCGTCCTTGATTGACGGCTTTTTTTTTCGAGTTCATCGCTTGCTTTCTGATGCGTGTCTTGATTGGCTACTCAGCCGCCGAGACGTAAAATCTCGACCGCTCCGTTCACTTCGCTAGAGTCCGTTTCAAAATCGACTTCGTGCCCGTGATTTCCTGATTTTGGCGTAATGCAATGAGGTCGAAGCAGGTCGCGGTAATCTGATCATCGAAGCCGAAATGAGATTTGGAGCTAGGCTCTACTCCGATTGAAGGTCAAAGTCGATCACGTTCGCTTTGTCTTCGACGACGGCCGACAACGTCGTCTGATCATGATATTTTTTGGGTAGCATTTCTCGGCGGGTTACTTTGCCGTTATCGTCTTCGAGCACAGTGCGAATGATCACGACATGGTCCCCCAAAGTGACCCCGCTTCGTTCAAGGCTGTAGCCCATGTCGTATTCGCCTAGCGCATTGGTAATGCCATAAGAAGGGCGTCCCGATTTCGGCTGAAAATGAACCGTCGCCCCTTCGAGCGGCTTTGAATCAAGCGTGACCGTTCCCGAGACCGTCGCCAGTTCAGGACCGATCTGTCGATAGCAACCGATTGGCAACGACGATAACAAGCAGATAAGCGTCGCCGCCCACAATACGTTCGGCTTCGCGATAAGTGGATTCGACATTCGATTAGCCTATATTTTCCTCAAATGAAATTCGGATTTGAAAGACCGACATCCGCTACGCGCATGCGATCCTAGAGGCTCGCGTTTACAAGGTCGGCGCAGACGTCGCCCTTGTGCTCATAGGTGATGACGCCTGCAAGCGCAATTAGCATAGGGAGAGT
>JBITAD010000507.1:6144-8394 GCA_044439945.1 Blastopirellula sp. JB062 | reverse complement strand
TGTGCTCTTCCGATCTGATCAAAAAGTCGATCGCGCCGTCTGCAATCTCTTGATCGAGCCCTTCAATGATTCGCAGCGCGCCGATTGCGGCGGCGGTCGGGTTGGTACCGGCGCGTTTACTAGCCCGAATCTCGCGAAAGCCGCCCTCTTCCGATTCTTGCGAAAGCAAAAAGTCGCGTATCCGATCGGGTCGCGGTATGGGACGCTCGATTAGCTGCAAACAGAGCAATACCAAAAACGTGTGATAGGTGCTGCTGGCTGACCCCAGTTCGCCTTTAGCGTAGCCGCCGTCATCGCGACGCAACTTCTCCAACGCATCGGCGACCTGCGATCGCCAATCGTCGGACGAGTCGGCGAAAACGTCGACGCCGGCGCCGCTTTCTAGCAAACCGGCGCCATAGATGAGCGAAAGAAAATCGACGATCGTTTCTTGTCCGTCCAAGCGCGATCGCAAAAAACGGCACGCTCGATCAGCCAGATCGCCGTGCAGTTCGCCCAAAATCGCCAACGAGCGGAGCGCGAACGAAGTGTAATAAAGATCGCTGGCCCCTTCGCGCCCCCCGAAACCGCCGTCGGCTTGTTGACGCTCGCGAATAAATTGCGCGTGCCGATCACGGATCGCGGGGTCGACCTCGCCGAGCCCCATTGCGATGCGGACCGTCAGTTCCGGCAGATAATTGTTCATGGACGCAGCCAGTAGTTTTAGGCGACGAGATAGGGCGCAATTTTGTCACGGAACCATTCAGGCGTCGTGATCGACTGCGGAGGCTGTTTATGAAAGATACGGCAACAAACGGCCGTCGTTTCGCCCGTCGCGACGGGGCGACCGTCATGCGAAAATTTGAAGCCGTAAGTGACGCTTTTGGCCCCCATCTTCAACACGACGATCGAGATGTCGATCTCGTCTTCAAAGCGAACTGGGCTTTGAAAATCGCAACGGATCGAGACGCGCGGCCAGCTGATCGTCGATTCGCCGTCCGGCGTGTGCACCGATAGCCCGACATGTCGCAAAAACTCATGCTCGACCTGCTCCATATAAACGGCGAACGCCGAGAAGTGCATGATCCCGGCGGCGTCCGTATCACGAAACTCGACGCGACGCTTGGCGTGGTAGACCTCAGACATGGCACAAGCTCATCGGTTGCGATTCCTCGGATTCGGCGCACGCAAAAAGCCTGCTCAGACGGGCAGGCTTCCTTCGTTCGCCTTACGCGGCGACGGCGTCCGATTACGAAAGGACGTTAGTCCTTCACGTACGGCAGCAAAGCCATAAAGCGGGCACGCTTGATCGCCTGCGTCACGGCATGCTGACTGACTGCGGTGCAACCGCTTTTACGACGACCGACGATGCGACCGTGGCGGTTGGTCAGCTTCTTCAATAGTTCGACGTCTTTGTAATCAACGAACATCGGCCGCGGACGTTTGCCGTCGACGAAGATCGGATCTTTGCGTGTGACGCGGGCTTTGGTCTTCGCCCGTTTACGAGCCTTAAATCGGTTGGCAGGCTTCATTGCACCCTATGGAATCGAAAAAGCTACTAGCGATTGTTTTATATCGAGTCGAAACGACAAATTTTAACGGAATCGCGGCCGACAACAAGGGCCGAAACGGAAGTGGCATGGATTCATGCAAATACCGCAACCTCTTTGTTACAAGCCAGTTACGACTCTTTTACGGGGAAAAATTTTTGTAATGTTTCTTCGCTTGGCTTGGGAGTGACCAGAGAAACCAAGATTAACGCCAGCGTCGAACCGGCCAACATGGGTGCGACCGGCATCATGCCGAGCACCGCATAATCAGGGTTTCCGGCGAAGTCGGATTGGTAAAAAAAGTAGCCCCATAGCCCGATCGCGGTCAGCACCGAGGCGTATGCCCCCGCCTTGGTCAGCCCTTTCCAATACAAAGCGGCGAAAACCAACGGGAACAACGCGGAGAAACCGCTGAAACACCACACGCCCAAGGTAAAGACGCGGCGGTAATCGAGCAAACTACGCCCATAAGTGATCGCCACGATCTATATGATAAAGGTGCGCGCTATCACGACAATCTGCTTGTCGCTAAAGCGATTCTTTCCGCCATAGTGGACGACGATATCGTTGGTAAAGATCGTGCCGACGCACAGAAACTGGCTATCGAGCGAAGACATGATCGCCGCCAATACGCCTGCGGTCAGAAGCCCGCCCAGCAGATCGCCTGAAAATTGCTTAACCAAAAAAGGCAAAATCGCGTTGGCGTTCGCAGCGACCGCCG
>JBITAD010000507.1:0-6134 GCA_044439945.1 Blastopirellula sp. JB062 | reverse complement strand
CATGATGAATAACGGATGAGCGACGACCGCCAACTTAAAGTTGCTCGCTTTTCTGGCGGTCAACCAATGCTGAAATAAGTGCGGAAACATCCCCACCGATAACGGCACGAACATGTAGGTCACAAATTTGAGGAAAGCCATATTGTGATTTCCCTCGCGGACCAGCTTATCGCGCGGAACCGATTCAGAGGCGATGCGCAAGTTTTCTAGAAAGTCGTCTTGGCCGCCGATTCGCGAAGCGATGACGTAAAACGTGACGACGCCTAGCACCATAAAGACGATCGTTTGAAACGTATTGGCCCAAGCGGTACCGCGCATGCCGCCGAAAAAGACGTATGTCAGTACTACGCCGCAAATCACGAGGCTGCCTAACCAACCGGGCACGCCGCCTTGCGTGGCTTCAAACCACACGGGAAAAGCGCCCCGAGTGACCGCGCTGACCACCGTTCCGGAAGCCATCACGCCGATCAGCAAATAGGGAATGACCAGCCCTACCAAAACCGGAAACAAGACGAGCCCCAGCTTGTCGCTTTCGAGCCGGTCGCGAAAAAATTCGATCTGCGTGGTGTAGCCATGCCGACGACCTAGCGACCAAAGCTTGACGCCAAGCACAAAGAAGCAGAGCGAGTGAATAATGCCGCTAGAAGAAGCGAGCAGCCCATAAACGCCGACCCCTTCTTTGTAAGCTTCGCCGGTCGAACCGACGAGCGCAAACGCCGTCATCGTGGTGCCGAAGATCGACATTAATAGCAAAAAAGGGCCGATCGAATGACTGGCCAACATGTAATCTTTGCTCGACCCGCTGAAGAGTCGATTCGAGCACAACCCTAACGTCAACAACAACGCCAGGTAGATGCAAATAATGATTAGCTGGGTGACGCCTGGTTCAAACACGACTATTTCTCTCCCTGCTCGTTTTCCATCTGTTGCTCGATGTATTCCAACTCTTGCGGCCAGGCGAATTTCACCGCCAGAAACCAAGTGAACCCGGCGCCTAGCGAAATGCAAACCTGATACAGCAACGTGAGCGGGAAGAAGCCCCAAACCAGCTCGGCGTTGTCCCAGTTCCAATAGTCCTGATGCAAGATAATCAGGGCGACGACAAGAGACCAAACAAGGTATTTCATGATGCGGACGCGCATGAGGTAGGTGGGAAGTCGTTTGCTACCGGTGCAAACAACAGTTGTTCAAACGCCTATCTTAGAAGAAGCGAACGCTCGGCGAAAGACAAATTCAGGGAAAAAAGATCGCCGACAACGCTCGGCTAGGGGGTGACGATCTCTAACAGTTCGACGGCCGGCTCGCCGTCGCAATAGATCAGCGCCGTTCGGCCGTAGATCACGTCGCCGTGCGCTAAAGCGAGCAACTCGCGCAGTTCTTCACGCGGCGCGACTCGCCACAGGCTGGTCAGTTGCACTTGCCGCAACACATTGTGATCAATCAGAACCCGACCAACTGGAATCTGCTCGCTTTTGATTTCACGCTCGACGATTTCGCTCAGATAATCGCAGTGCAAGCGGACAATGCCGAACTGAACCACTTTGCCGTCGCTTTGCCGAGACAACAGAATCTTGCGTGAATAGGCCGCCCCTGCCGTCTGCTTTTCGAGCACCTGGACGTCGACCTTCGAGCGATGAAAGCGTTCGACGGTGACCGTCATGTGATGGTCATGCGCCAACAATTCGGCGAAGGGTTCCGGGGTTTCGGCGGCCGATACTTCGGTGAAATCCGCTAATTCGTCGGGGCTCTCGTAAAACAGCCGTACCAACTCTTCCAAGTCAGGCGTCGTGCGTTGACGGTCGTTCAACTTCACTCCTTTCGCAATCCAGAAGTCAGTCGGCAGGCAGCGTTATTAGGCAGGCGAAACGGCCAGATCGGCCGCCAAGGTAGGCATGACGACTTGCGGCAGCGGCGCGGCCGGGTCATCTAATATCGTATCAATCAAGTAGTAAGTCAGTCGTCGTAGCTCTTCCGGCTCTAGTTGATCGGCGATTTCTTCGGCGCGAGCTCGGTATTTTTCGACCAAGCGTTCGGCGGCGTCAAAAACGCCGGCGATCGTATAAAGCTGTCGCACGCGAGCGACGCGGGCTTCGGCATGGGTCGTATCATCGCCGATTAGCTCGATCAGTTCTGTACGATGCTTCTCATCCAATTGTTCTAACGCCAACGCCCACAAGACGGTGGGGCGGCCTCCCAGCACGTCGCCGCCGGCAGACATTTTGTTGTCGCTATCGCCGCGCCAATCTTTTAAATCATTCAAAATCTGAAAAGCGACGCCGACATGTCTGGCGAATAACCGCATCGATTCGGAATAGTCCGTTTCGGTCTGACTCAGCAGTACCCCGCATTGCAGTGCGGCCTCGAATGCGGGCGATGTTTTTAAGGCGTAGATTTTTAACGCATCGAGCGGTTTGAGCGACTTATCGCTCGCGTCGCGCCACAATAACTCGGCGCCCTGCCCTTCTGACAGCCGCATATGGGCGTCGGCCAAGCAGTCGATGATCCGCCCGGCGGTCTCGCTCCCGAGATTTGCCATATCGCGGCTAACCAGTCGATACCCCAGGCCGATCATGTAATCGCCCAAATTAATTGCCGTCGGTACGCCGTACTTGCGGTGAATCGTCTCTTCGCCGTAACGGTAGGCGTCGTCATCCTCGATATCGTCATGCACCAGCGACGCTTTATGGAATGTCTCAATCGCGAGAGCCGTTCGTTTGACCGAGTCGGAATATTCGGCGACGCGCGCGGCGCCGTCGGCCGAAGTTCCTTCGCCCCCCGTCAGCGCGTCATACACGGCCAAGGTGGTAAACGGGCGAGAATATTTGCCGCCGCGCGCCAAAAAATCAATCGCCAGTTTTTCAGTCGCGGCGATGGGATCCAGCCCCGCGGCGCCGCGTCCGTTCGCTTCGGCCAGCGACGGCCCTTTGCGTTGCGGTTGAATCAGCCGAGTCAACTCTTGCGGCTCGAACATTGCCGAAGCGGCTCGCATCAAATGAACGTAGCTGCGCGTCGTTTGCTTCGGCTGTTGATGCGGAACCTGAATCATGTCGTGCACCCAGTCTTCATCGACTGACGTGTTTCGACAATCGCTCGACAGCAGCGGCACCGCCATGCAGGGAATGCCAGCCAAGATGATCTTATCGATAGCTTTTTCCAACACGTTCAGACATGCGACGCCGACGATCGCGTCGACATGGCCGCTGACGATGATCTTCATAACGATCGGCGATCCTTCGGCGACCAACACCTTATAGCCCATCTCTTCGGCGATGGTGCGATAATCGGCGATGCTGCAAGCGCCGCAAGTCTTGCAATCGAGACCAAATTGATCGTAGTCGGCGGGACACCCTTCGGCATGCTTAAGGCAATGGGGCAGCAAGAAGAGCCGTCGTTCATGCGGGACGGCGGCGACCTGATCGCGCCAAAACTCGGAAGCGAGCATGACCATCGTCCAGCCGACGTACCCATCCGGCTGATCCAGCTCTTTGAGCATGTTGCGAACGACCTGCTCCATCTCGTCCTTAGATAAAGGTCGAGATTTATCGAGCCCTGCCGCAACCTGCACGCATGCGGCGCGTATCGTCTCGCGCAATTGCTTCGACGGAGGAACCTGCTTCAAGTGCGCCGTCTGACGACGACGCGACTTGCGCTTGCGGCCCGGCTCTAGGTCTGCGCTATTGGAGTCGATCGGTGCAATTGCCAAGGGAGAACGTTCCTTAATGATCGGACGACGTGGTTAAGGTCTCTGGCGCAGGCGGGACGCTGGCGTTGGCTTGCAGCGCGGCGCCGAGTGACGCAACCGTCATGATTCTCGGATAGAGCTTTTCATAATACCACAGCTTCGAGAAGTAAAAACCGATTGGAGAAACGTTGACATGACTTCCTTCTTCAACCCGCTGACAGAGCCAACGGACCGCCGATGCGGTAATTTCGGGCAAAAAACCGTTATTTTCCGCCGCTAATAGGGCCTCAATCGCCAATGCCGTCTCTTCAACTCCGCTTCGACCAGCCCCCCCGCAAAGAGTAGCGACGCTCGGACCTCCTCCAAAACCGCCGTCTTCGTTCTGATTGGCAACCAACCAGGCGATCCCTTTTTGAGCCGAATCGGACGCCATCATTCCCAGATCTCGATAGGCCAGCAATACTTTAACTGTGCCGTAAATTGGGTTCTCATCATCCCGCTGGTCTTGATTGCCAAACCATAGCGGCAACCAGGTACCGTCTTCTCGCTGCTGTTTTTTTAAGTAGCGAAAACCTCGTTCAATCGCCCGTTGAATTGGCAAATCTTTCAGTTCGCTCCGCCAAGCGTGCAAAGCGCGAATCCCATGGGCAGTCAAATCGCTCCCGCTGCGATCAAACGGTTGCGTTCCCCAACCTTCGCAAAAGGTCGGCCAGCCGCCGTCCCGATTTTGCAAGCCCAGCAACCAGCGAGCGCCTTGACGCGCCGCACTGACCAACTTGCGACGCGTTTCATTGTCAGCGTCGGGAGAACGAAAAAAATGTGCGATCGCTAACATAGCTCCCGGCGTATCATCGGCATCAGGCACAGAACCGCTCAGATCAGTCCAGCCCCAACCGCCAGGATCAGCGCCAGTAAACGGATGAGTCACTTGGTATTGATTTGCCAGTACCCATGGCAAGCAGTTTAGTTCAGCGATATTTTCGCCGCCGGACGCCAGTGCGTTCACCGAGAGAGTCGTCACCCAATTGGCCAAATTCGTATCAATCGGCCAGCTTCCGTCAGGACGAACTGAATCGACCAAAAATTGCACGCCCTGCCGCGCTACCGGGTGATTCGCTTGCTCGATGCTGGCCAGGCTCATCACTACGAAGCTGGTTAACGGGGCCGCTTCGAGGTAGCCCCCGCTCGCAGGCTGCATCCGCCGCAAAACGTCTCGGCTTTTTCTGACCGCTGCCGCACGGACGCTCCGCAGCAACGGATTCCAGGGCGGTCGATGAAAATAGCGAGCTTGCCCAATCGCAACCAGCGCCGGAATCGCATAGCTGACGACCGGCAACTTGACCAGCTTGTAGAACTTTTGCGGTAGGCAAGCGAGTTCAAAAGGGAGCGGCGAAACCTCGCTCCAGTCGACCAAGCCCGCTAAGGCGTAGTTGGTCAAAATCGGCACGGCGAACGTCTTGTCTTTGCCGTATCTGCGCCGCAAGCCGGGGATGCCGCCTTGCGCTTCGATATAGTTCTCGGCGAAGGCGATCGCCTGAGATAGCTCGTCACGTCGCCCCGCGATCGACAGCGCGGCGACCGCCAACATCGTGGTGGCGATATTGGAATAACTGCGATCAGTATCTCCCCAACCGCCATCGCAATTTTGATGTTCGGTGAGATATCTTACGCCCCCGTCAACCAGCGGTCGCAAACGCTCGGCTTGCGAGGGATCATGCCGAATAACAAGTTGTAACGCGCTGACCGCCGTTGCGGTCGATAATGAAGAAGTCGAAAGCTCGCCGATCCAATGCCCTTGCTCACAACGTTGAGCCAGCAAATCGTCGCGGGCGATCTCGTAACAGCGTCGCGGTCGATCAAGATCCATCAACAAGGCGGTATCCAAGCGGCGGCGGGTGGGTAAGTAGCGGGGTTATTCAGTTTACGTACCCAACGCTTCACTGTCGACAGACTCGGCGTTCCTGTCTTCCGCTGGCGGTTGATGGTAGAATAAACGCGTACGTGTCGCCTGCCCCAACCTCTCGCCCCTATCGAACCCGTATGTATCTGCGACTTGCCAAACGAGCGCTGTTGGAAACGGACAAACGTCTGGTCGCCAAATTTGCTTGGCTGATGGGCTACAAGGGACTGCGGAGCGTGGTCAAACATAAGTCTCGACTAAAACGGGGCGAATTTTTTCCGCCGTTCCTCTACATCTCGGTCATCAACAGTTGCAATTTGCGCTGCCAGGGCTGCTGGGTCGACGTCGCCGCCAAACAAGAAAAAATCGACGTCGCTGCGATGGACAGTTTGCTGAACCAGGCGAAAGCGATGGGAAATTCGTTTTTCGGCATCTTGGGGGGCGAACCCTTCATGCACGCCGATTTGCTCGAAATCTTCGCTCGCCATCGCGACGCCTGCCAGAACGCCGCTCGCTTTCGCCGGAAGCCAGCATGTATGCGCCGCGCCGCGC
>JBITAD010000506.1:0-8443 GCA_044439945.1 Blastopirellula sp. JB062 | reverse complement strand
CCTCGCCCGCGCCCCCGAGCGATCAGCTAACCTTCGTCGAGGTCAATTTTCGGCAAGGGGTCGCCGGTAACATCCACCGGAAACAAATTGCGTTTCGCGACGTACATCCGGCGATTTACGGACCGGTCAGTCAATGGGGAGAAACGATCGCCGCCCATGCGCTGCAAGGACTGCGCGAGCGAGACGTCGAACTGACTTGCGAAGAATTATCGATCGCTCAAATCGACTCGCCGGGCAACGCAAACGCGGCGATCGAGATGATGGCCGTCGGCAACGCCAATGTTCGCGGGCGGCTCTACTCGGCGACGGGCGAAAGATTTACGTATGCGACCGAAAAAGGAATGCTTGTGCTCCACGGCAGCGGTCGTTCGATGGCGAAGCTCTCGTTTCAGCAACAACTTGGCGCGCCCCGCCAAAACGCATCGGCCGAGACGATTCGCTTTTGGCCCAAAGAACGCCGTTTTGAAGCCAACAACGGTCGCTCGATCGAAGTCTCCAATCTGCGCAACTAGCCCATTCTGGCGTCGCATCCTTAACCAGCGGCAAGATCCGCCTGGTCGGGTCAGCGTATGAATATTCGAATATTTCCGATCGAACGTGGGCGATTTCACTATCCGGCCGCTTGCCGCGCGGTCATAACTAGAGGAAAGCTCGAACTCGGATGGCACTTCCGCAATCGTACTTCCTCTCTAAACTAAGAAAGTTATCGCCATGACGGAACCAACGACCACCCCCGAAAATGAGCCCGTCGCGCCGACGCCGCGCGGTCGCTCTTGGTTTGGCATCGTATGCAAAGTGAGCCTGTACTCGATCTGCATGCTTTGTGCCGGAACCTTGTTCGCCGCTCAGTACGTTCCTGAAGTGGCCAATGCGCTCTCCTTTTTCTTACCCGCTGAAGAAGCGTCGGCTTGTTCGCTGTCGAGACAGCCATGCTGCTCGTCACAGCCGAGCGCCGCATTCGCGGTTTCGACCGTTCCATCTTGCTGCAGCGACCAACCGGCAAGCGATGACGCTGCCTGCTGCCCGAGCGAGATGTTAACGGCCGAGGTAGATTCCAAAGATCAATTGGCCCAGTCAGACGCTCCGCCGATCGTCGACTAATGCTCACGGCAGGTTCGTCCTATCCAACTGCCCAATCAATCACTTGCGGAAAGAGACGTTTCGATCGAAACGTCTCTTTTTTTGCGCTATGATGTAAGAAGGAAGACGCCGAGGGATGGCAAACTGGTTTGCCTGCAAAGCAAATTGTGAATTTGATAAAATTCCAGTTTCTTATTGAATCTCCTGTCCGTAATTGTATAAATTCTAACAGATCGGCGTCGCTTCGACAAATTCCAAATTCAAAAAGAGAACTCTCGTGGCGAGCGGTAACGAAATCCAACATGGCGCACGACGACAAAAATTGGTCAGCGATATCTTGCTCGTTTTGTTCGAAGGCAAGTTTGAGCCCGGCCAGCGTCTTCGCTTAGAACATTTGGCCGAGCAATTTGAGGTAAGCGTCACTCCAGTGCGCGAAGCGCTGGTCGAGTTGGCCGGCATCGGCGTGGTCGAACTTCAGCCGAACCGCGGCGCCGTGCTCCGCCCTTTCGGCCCGCGACAAGTTGAAGAAATTTGTCAGGTCCGCCGCATCTTGGAATGCGAAGCGGTGCGTTCGGTTTGCGGTCGAATTGCGCCGTTCGAGTTGGAATTGCTCGAATCGCAGCTGGCCGAGCTCGATACGGCCAAACGCAACAAACGCTGGTCGCATAAAACGCGCGAACAAGATACGCAACTGCATGATCTGATCGCCGAGCGCTGCGGCAGCGAACGTCTGGCTTACGAAATTGGCCGCTACAAAGTATTGATTCGAACGCTGCGCGACGCTCGCCACCTGCGCCGCGCATCGCACGATAATTACGCCGAAATGAACGAAAACGCCGAGCACTTGGCGATCGTTCGCGCTATGGCCGCAGGCGCTCCCGAACAAGCGGCCGCCGCCATGGCCTACCACATCGACACCTCCGCCCAAGTGTTGATCGCCGATCTGTTCGAACCGCAACAGATCGCCGCCGACCGACAAGCCTCCTTCCTCACCCGCTAATCCGTTTCCTTCCAAGGAGCGATCGTGAAGCCCCTCCTCGGTTTCCTCACAACGATTGTCGCCGCTTCCCTTAGTTCCTCCCTCCTGCTTGCTGACGACAAAACGAAACCGGTCGACTTCGAGCGTGAAATAGCGCCTTTGTTGGCCCGGCGATGCGTCTCTTGTCATTCGCCGAACATCCAAAAGGGAGAGCTTTCGCTCGCCACCCCCGAAGATTTGCAAAACAACGGATATCTCGTTCCCGGCGATCCGGACGGAAGTTATTTGCTTGAGGTCGTCACGCCGGTCGACGACGAGCGGCCCGCCATGCCGAAATCGGGCGAACCGCTCGCAGAAGCCGAAGTCGAGCTGCTGCATCGCTGGATCGAACAAGGCGCAATTTGGCCCGACGATTTGATCATTCGCGAAGCTTCCAAAGCCGATCGCTCTTGGTGGTCGCTGCAACCGCTGGCCGACGTCCAACCGCCCGAGGCGTCGTCCGCTCCCCAATCTTGGCGGCAAAACCCGATCGATCGATTCGTTTGGGCGAAGTTGAACGAAAATGACTTAAAACCCAATCCGCCCGCCGAGCGTCGACACCTAATTCGCCGCGCAACGTTCGATCTGACCGGTTTGCCGCCGACTCCGGAAGAAACGGCGGCGTTCGTGGCCGACGAATCGCCCGACGCCTATCCGCAGCTGATCGATCGTCTGCTCGCTTCGCCCCGCTATGGCGAACGTTGGGGACGACATTGGCTCGACGTGATACGTTTCGGCGAAAGTCGCGGTTTCGAACGGAACGAGATCATTACGAATCTCTGGCCCTTTCGCGATTATGTCATTCGCTCGCTCAACGACGACAAGCCGTTTGATCAACTCATTCTCGAGCACCTTGCCGGCGACGTCATCGCCCCGAACCAACCGGAGATCGAAGTCGGCGCCGCGTTTTTAGTCGCCGGCCCTTACGATGACGTCGGCAATCAAGACCCCGTGCAAGCGGCCCAGATCAGGGCCAATACTATCGACGAAATGATCCGCGCTTCGAGCGAAGCGTTTTTGGGGCTTACAGTCGGCTGCGCCCGGTGCCATGACCATAAGTTCGACGTGATTTCGCAAACCGATTATTACGCGATGTACGCCTCTTTCGCCGGCGTCTTGCATGGGCAACGAACGGTCGCCACCGACCAGAGTCGCCAAGAGCGCGAGACGCAGCTCAGCTCGCTCCAAAAGCGAAAAACCGAATTGACCGGTCAGCTTAAGCAATTGACTGACGCCGCCGTCGCGCGCGGCGAAGCCAAAAAAGATGAGTACGAAAAAATCTGGTCGCGGCCTGCAATCTCGCGGCGACAAACCGAAGAACGCTTTCCGCCGGTCTCGGCGAAAATGGTTCGGCTCGTCGTGGAAGGGCGAGAGCTATCTCCCCACTTGCGCACGGGCTACGGCATCGATGAGTTTGAAATTTGGACCGCAGGCGAATCTCCGCAAAACGTCGCCTTGTCGACAACTGGCGCAACCGCCCTGGGCAAGTCGCGCAGCGCCGGCGATTTCGATGCGGCCTACAGTCCGCAACTAACTATCGACGGCAAGTTCGGAGCGCGTTGGATCGCCGCCGGGCCGGAATTAACCATCACTTTAGCTCAACCGCAAACGATCGATCGCATCTCGTTTTCGAGCGATCGTCCTGGCGCCGCGGCCAACCATCATGTCGCCAACTTTGTCAGCGAGTATCGGATCCTCGTCTCGACCGACGGCGAAGCTTGGACCGAAGTCGCCAATTCGCATGATCGGCGCCCGGTCAACGGCGCGCATCGCCGGCTACGTTTGGTCGCAGCTGAAATGACCGACGACGATCGCGCGGCGAAGAAAAAACTCGATGCCAAGCTGGCTCAAGTCAACCAAGCGATCAACGAAGTCCCCTCGCTCCCGGTCTGGTGGGTCGGTACGCGGAAACCGGTCAAAGAGCCGACCCATCTGTTCATCGGCGGCAGCCCGCAACGCAAGGGAGAAGAAGTCCCGCCCCGCAGCCTCTCAGGGCTTTCCGATACGGCGCCTTCCTATCAGCTTGCCGGCGATGCCGACGAAGCGGAAAGGCGCCTTCGTTTGGCCCAATGGATTGTCGATCCGCAAAACCCTTTGCCGCAACGCGTCTTGGCCAATCGGGTTTGGCAGCACCATTTCGGCGCCGGCATCGTCAATACGCCGAACGATTTCGGCTACATGGGCGGACGTCCTTCGCACCCGGAACTGCTCGATTGGCTCGCCGCCGAGTTGGTCCGCAATGATTGGCGACTGAAACCGCTTCATCGCCAGATCATGCTCTCTCAAGCATATCGGCAATCTAGCGACCATCGACTGGCGGCCGCCCAAGTCGACGGCGACGCCCGATTGTTATGGAGATTTCCGCCCCGGCGCCTGTCGGCCGAAGAAGTGCGCGACGTCATCTTACAGATCGCCGGCAAATTGAATCTTGAAATGGGCGGCCCCGGCTTTCGTCTTTACCAATACTTGCAAGACAACGTTGCGACTTACGTACCGCTCGACGAGCACGACGCGTCGACGTACCGCCGCGCCGTTTATCATCATAACGCGCGAGCCGCTCGCATTGATCTGATGACCGAATTTGACAGCCCTGATTGTGCGTTCTCGACTCCGCGGCGCGACGAAACGACGACCCCGCTTCAAGCGCTGACGATGCTCAATCACGACTTTACGCTCGACATGGCGAAATTTTTGGCCGAACGCTTGCAAGCCGACGCCGGCGACGATCCGCAGCGTCAAATCGCCCGCGCCTACGCGCTTTGTTACGGTCGCCCGCCGAGCGACGCCGAATTGAAGGCTTGCGCCGCCTTAGCGAGCGAGCACGGCATGCCGGCCCTTTGCCGAACCTTACTGAACACCAGCGAATTGATTTATCTCTACTAACCGCCAACGCAGCGAGATGTCGACATGAACGCCTACTCCGAATTATCGCGACGCGGTTTTTTACGCGACGTTTTGACCGGCTTGTCAGGCGTCGGCCTCGTCGATCTGCTTTCGCGAAGCGGCCGTGCCGACGAGGCGACCTCGCCCCGGCAAGCGCCTCATTTCGAGCCGAAAGCGAAACGCGTGCTGCAGGTCTTTTGCCCAGGTGCGGCGTCTCATATGGATTTATGGGACTACAAACCGTCGCTCGAAAAAATGGCGGGCAAGCCGATGCCCGGCGAAGAGAACCTGGTTTCGTTTCAAGGGAAAAACGGCGACCTCATGCCGAGCCCCTGGCCTTTCGCGCCGGCCGGTCAATGCGGCAAACCCATCTCGACGATGCTGCCGCACATGTCCAAACATGTCGACGACATCGCCTTTATTCATTCGATGCAGAGCAAAACCAATACGCATGGCCCAGGCTGCGTCTTTATGAATACCGGCCATACGACCGAAGGCTTTCCGAGCGCCGGCGCCTGGCTCAGCTACGCCTTGGGCAGCGCCAATGACAATCTGCCGACCTATGTCGCAATTCCCGATATCCGAGGCGAACCCCCAAACGGCAAAGCGAACTGGTCAAACGGCTTTTTGCCCGCTCGCCATCAAGCGATCGTCATGAGCGATCAACAGCCGATCCGCAATCTGGCGCGTCCTGATCGAATCAAACAGGCCGAAGACGCCGCGTCGCGCGCGCTGTTGGCGAAGCTCAATCGCGAGTTCGCCGAGCGCCACGCGGCTCAATCAGAACTGCAAGCGCGCGTGGCCGCCTACGAGTTGGCGGCTCGCATGCAACTTTCGGCTCCCGAAGTTTCGAACCTGGCCAGCGAGACCGAAGCGACGCACCGCCGCTACGGCACGACCGACGTCAACCCGCTCAAAGCGGCGTACGCCCGCAATTGCTTGTTAACCCGGCGTCTGCTCGAGCGGGGCGTTCGATACGTGAATCTCTATTGTTCGTCGCGCGCTTCCGGCGTAGACGGGCTGCTGAACTGGGACGCCCACAAGACGCTCAAGCCCGACTACGAAAGACATTGCCCAATCTTCGACCAACCGACCGCCGCATTGTTGACCGACTTGAAACAATCCGGCCTGCTTGAAGATACGCTCGTCCTGTGGACGACCGAATTCGGTCGGATGCCGACGCATCAAGCCGGCACGACCGGGCGCGACCACAATCCCGACGGCTTTACCTGCTGGATGATGGGCGCCGGCGTACAAGGAGGCGTCAGCTACGGCGCCACCGACGAGTTCGGTCGCCGCGCCGAGATCCACCCGACGACCGTTTGGGATTTTTACGCCACGACGCTTCACTTGCTAGGCTTTGACCACGAAAAGCTGACGCTTTATCACAACGGTCTCGACCGGCGCCTGACCGACGTTCACGGCCATGTCTTGCAAGACATTTTGAGCTAACGCACGGCAAGTCGGACGGAACGCTCGCCGCCGGTTTTCGCCTGCGATTACAGCAGGCTTTCCATTAAGAGTCGCATCTTGCGCATCTCAGCCATTTGATCGACGTCAGGCAGCGGCGGCATGTGAATGGTCAGCGCTCGCTTGTATTGGACCGACTCTAACTGCGAAATGACTTTGCCGTACTCGACCTCTCCTTGACCGACTCGAACTTGCATGTCGGTTTTGGTCGTGTCGCGCAAATACACATGGCGGACGTAGCTCAGAATTTTTTCGTAGTTCGCCGGACTATCTTCGCGACAGATAAAATGACTCGGATCAAGCGTCACGCCGAGCCCTTTGACGTTGTCGCAAAGCACCTTAATCGTATCGGCGTCTTGCGAGAGACAGCCGACGTGGGTGTGCATGCTGACGACGATCCCTTCGACCGCGGCGATCGCGACCAGTTCGCGCAGGTGCTCGACTTCTTCGTTGAACGGGGTGCCGAACTCGCCCGAGGGCACGGTCAAGGACGAAACCTTAACCGCTTTGGCCAACTTGCAGATCGCTTCAAACTGGCGATAGTGCTCGTCTTTGGTTGCGTCGATCAAAACGCGAAAGTTCGACAAATTCAGCCGCTGCGTATCGCGACACGCTTCGAGAGCGCCGTCCGGATCATTGGCCACGAATGACGGCTTTAAATGCTTGCTTTTCTCGCTGATCGTAAGATCGACGTTGCTGAATTCTAGATCCACCAGCTTTTCCATGCATTCGCGCATGGGAAGATCAGGAAAACACTCGCTTGAAGCCGAGACGAACACGAAAAGCTCCTTCCGGTCGAAAACAGATGCGACGCCGCAGCGCGTCGCCAAGACGCCCAAAACCTTACTTCGTAACCGCCGATCGCGGTGCGAGCGAGAAGCTTACCGAGCGAAGCGATCGAGGACAACAGCAACGTCAGACTTCCATCGCTAGCATCGCTCTCCTACCCGGTCCGCATCGCGAAGCTTGAATTTGTCCGCGTAGCGCAAGATCAGCCGCGCCGCGGCGAATTGCTTCCAGCCGTCAAAATCCTAAAATATGGCATAGTCGTCGTCCATGGGGAGTTCCGTCCGCCGCTCTCGCGGACGCAAGCGCTCCTTGCGCCGACTCGCGGCTTATCCTTCCAAAGTGCTTACTTTGCCCCTGAAAACCGTGCGGCTCGTCCCGCATTACGACTCATACCTTGCAAAGGAAACTTCATGACCAACGGACAAAATCCTTCCCCCCAACAGCCCATCGTCATTCAGCGGGGAAGCAGTTGGTTCCTCAAAATCGTCGCCTTCCTCGGTTGGTTCGGCTTGATGGCCGCCGGCTTGATCATCATCGTGCAGCTTGCCGCGACGGCGCAGTACTTTAATGAGTTAGACGGCGTCACCGAAAAATATTTCTCCGGCGACAAAATGGCCAACGACAAGATTGCGCTGATTCGAGTCGAAGGAGTCATCATGAAAGGCGAAGGCTATATTCGCAATCAGATCGAACTGGCTCGTAAAGACGAAAACGTCAAAGCGATCGTGCTGCGGGTCGACTCGCCCGGCGGCTCGGTCAGCGCTTCCGATTATATCTACCATCATCTGAAACAACTTCGCGAAGAACGTGAGATCCCGCTGGTCGTCAGCATGGGCTCGTCCGCCGCCAGCGGCGGCTATTACGTGGCGATGGCCGTCGGCGACGAAGAAGACGTCATCTTCGCCGAGCCGACCACCATCACCGGATCGATCGGCGTGATCATTCCGCACTACGATCTCAGCGGTCTCATGGCCGAATACCATATCAAAGACGATTCGATCGCCAGCCATCCTCGCAAAGAGATGCTCAGCATGACCCGCGAAATGCCGCCTGAGCAGCGAGCGCTCGTGCAAGGCTTGGTCGACGACATGTTCACCCGGTTTAAAGACATCGTCAAAACGGGGCGCCCCGCCTATCGCGAAGACCCGCAAAAGCTAGACGATCTTGCCACCGGCGAAATCTACTTGACCGACAAGGCGATCG